>NZ_JAGPUP010000560.1:0-154328 GCF_018069605.1 Microvirga sp. HBU67558
ACCAGAAGCGACGGGTCCTTCAGATCAACAACACGACGCGCAACAGGGTTCGCATGAACGGTCATCTCGTGGCTCCCAGAAGATGAGTGACGGCAGGCGCTCCGAGCGACACGCCTGAGAGGAAAAGGAGAATGAACACGATACGGCGCATCGTGGCCGGCGAGACGGGAGGCGGCCATCGGCGCGCCGCGTAGGTCGCCCCCATGACGCCCGGAATGGCGAGAAGCCCCGTGAGCGTGGATCCGGACGGCAAATTGCCGGACAGCACCACGAGGCCGATCCGGAACACGGCATTAAGCGCGAAGACGGTGACGAGGGTTTCCCTCACCGTCGCGAGCGGCATGGGCTGGCGATAGAAATGGTAGACGAGCGGCGGGCCGGCCGTTGAGAACATCCCGCCCATCAATCCGGCGATGCCGCCGAAGAAACCGAACGAGCCATCGGGCGACTGCTTTGCGAGAGGCTCGGGCTTTCGCGCGAGCTGCAGGCTGGACACGATGATCACGAGACCGAGGATCAGGCGCAGGACATCGGCCTGCGTTCCGGCGAGCCACTCCAGCAGCCAGTATCCGACGAAGAGCAGCGGAATGCTGGCTGCCATGACGATTCCGAATTCGCGCCATGCCACGTCCCGCCACCCTTTCAGGAGCATCTGTGTGGCATTCACGAGCGTCAGCACGCTCACGATCATGGCGGCGTCCGGCAGCGACAGCAGCCCGGTCAGCCCCACGCCGCCCATGGTGATGAGCCCGAAGGCGAAGCCCGTCAGGGTCTGTGCGTAGGCGGCGGCGCCTGTCAGCACGAGAAAGCCGATGAGCTCCGCGCCGGACATTGCTCAGAGTTTCCTCAGGCCAGCAAACAGCTCCGCGAACTCCGAGCCCGTCCGGTAGAACACGGGCGGCTCACCGAAGGGTGCGCCCACCGTGGCATCTCGGCCTCCCGCGAACGTCTTGCCGGACCAGACATGGGTCCACTCGGCGCCCTCTGGAAGATAGGTGCTCCATTCCGTCTTTCCGGCCTGCCAGACGGGCGCGATGAGCAGATCGGGCCCGTAGAGATAGGCATCCTGGATCGCGTAGGTGCGGGCATCGTCCTCGAAATGGAGGAACAGCGGGCGCTGCACCGGCAAGCCCCGGGTCGAAGCTTCCGCCACGAGCGATTTCAGATACGGCACGAGGTGCACGTAGACCCTGGTCATCCTGGCGAAATGGGCGAGGACCTCCGAATCCTGATCGATCTGCAGGTTGTCGCGCGGGCGGTTGCCCTCATGGGTGCGCACCACGGGCGTGAACGCTCCCATCTCGGCCCAGCGCATGACAAGTTCCGCCGTGCGCACATTGCCGAAGAGGCTCGTATAGCCGCCGATGTCGGAATGGTGATAGGCGTTGCCGAGAAGTCCCGACGACAGCGCACCCGACATCACCGTCACGAGCCCGTCATGGCGGGTGAAATCGACCGACTGGTCGCCACCCCACAGCAGCGGACAATGCTTCTGTACCCCGGTGAAGCCGGCCCGCATGAAGAACAGGGCCTCGCCGGTCTTGCCGCGGCTCGCCACCGCGCGTGCGTTCACCTCGGCCCAGAGCGTCGGCCAGGCGTTGTGCATCAGCTTCGCATCGACGCCGTTGGCGAGCTTCACATCGATCGGCAGATATTCCCCGAAATCGGCCATCCAGCCCGAGAGGCCGAAATCGAGCATGTTCTGTCCGATCACCCGCTCGGCGAACCAGGCGGCCGCCTCCGGGTTGGTGAAATCGACGACGCCGCAGTCGAACTCGCCGAAATCGACCAAGGCGGTCTTTCCGCTCTCATCCTTGGCGAAGTAGCCGGCGGCCTCCGCTTCCGGGAAGAGCGACCCGTCGACGGCGAGATAGGGATTCACGTATCCAAGGAAACGGATGCCCCGATCTTCCAGTTCGGCCATCCGCTGGCGAAGACCGGGATAGCGGTCGTCGTTGGCCTTCCAGTCCCAGAACAGCCGCGCTCCGAACGAGGTGTGACGGAGCCCCACCCAATCCTCGCACCACAGTCCCGACACCTTCGTGCCGGCCGCCAGGATGGTTTCCAGCCGCTCGAACGAGTTCGCCCCATCCTTCAGCCCGATGATCGCGCCGCCATAGACCCATTCCGGCAGCGGCGGCTGACGCCCGAAGCGCTCGGACATGGCCTCGACGAGGGAGATGAACGTCGGACGCGCCGAGAGCTCGATCCGTTCGGGGACGGCCCAGATCTCGATCTCGTGGAAGTCGCCGCGTCGGAAGTCGAAAGCGGAATAGGCGGTCGTCTCCACGTGCAGCGTATAGCGCCGGGACGAGAGAAAGGTCGGCTGCGGATAATTGGTATTCCAGTAGTCGCCACCCGACTTGCCGCTGACATCCGCCTTGAAGGTGATCTCCGTCGTCTTGTCCCGTCCGACCCCAGGCTCGGACGTCCAGAGCGGAAAGCGGCGGCCGCGCATGTCGAAATACGACATCTGCTCCCCGCCACCCCAGACGTGCTCGCCCGGCTCGGCCTGAACGCGGAGCCAGATCCGGTTGAGGGCAGCATCCTCCGTCCGGAACGCGATGGCGCCATTCCGGTCATCTCCTGAAAGCTGGAGGATCATCCGGACCGGTTGCCCGGGAGCCGCCGAGAACGCGATGTTTGACCCGGACACGACCGCATGGGCGAGCGGCGTCCGCTCGACGACATAATCCTCGATGTCGAAATTGCCGCGATACATGTCCATCCGGGCATCGCCCTGCCCCACGAAGAGGCACGGGGCGTCGCTGCGATGGCGCAGGATCGGCCTTCCGTCGAGAATGAGATCGAAGCCGTCGGCGGTCTTTTGGATCTGCATGGGATGCTCTCAGTTCTGGGTCAGGCCGGCATCGACGATGAAGTTCGCGCCCGTGCAGCCGCCGCTCTCGTCGGAGCCGAGGAAGAGGGCCATCTTCGCCACGTGGCTGGCATCGAGCCGGAACTTCAACGCCTGGAGGTCGAGGAACTGCTGGTTCAGCTCGGGCGTCAGCCAGAGCTGCTTCTGGCGCTCCGTGAGGATCGCGCCCGGCACGATGCAGTTGACCCTGATATTGGACGGCCCCAGCTCACGGGCGAGCGTGCGGGTCATGCCGTTGATCGCCGCCTTCGCGGTCGTGTAGCCGACCATGCCGGGACGGCCGCGCATCCATGAGATCGAGCCGAGCATCACGATGGAGCCCGCCCCGCGTGCCCCCATGCCCTTCGCGACCGCCTGCGTTGCGAAGAACTGATGGTCGAGGTTCAAAGCGAGCGCCCGCCGCCAGTAGTCCGGCTCCACCTCGGCCATGTCGTGCCGGTCGTCCTTGCCCGCATTGTTCACGAGAACGTCGACGCTACCGAGTTCGTTTTCGATCCGAGCGAGCACCTCGCGGAGCGCCGGAATGTCGGTGACGTCGCAGGAATGGAAGCTGGCACCCGTCGCGTTTGCCAGAGCCCTCCCTGGCTCCTCGGCGATATCGATGAAAGCCACCCGGGCGCCCTGGGCGGCGAAAGCTTTCACCATTTCCTCGCCGATGCCGGACGCGCCGCCCGTGATGACGACCGAACGGTTTTCAAGGGAGCGATATTGGACGGTTGTATAGTCGAATGCCATCGCAGCGCGGCCTCAAACGGAAGGATCGAAACGGTTTTCAGGCAGTCCCGGCACGTCGACCGGCATGGAGAACAGGCTTCCTGACTGCGGAAGGGCCTCGAGCTCAGCCTCGGAACGGCCGTTGCGCGCCGATGTCACGTAGAGGGTCTTCAAGTCGGCGCCGCCGAAGCAGACCATCGTGGGACACCGGGCCGGGACGGGATATTCCGCCAGCAATCGCCCGTCGGGCGCATAGCGCTGGATCCGTCCACCCTCGAACAGAGCCGTCCAGTAGCAGCCTTCCGCATCCACCGCGGCGCCGTCGGGCCGTCCGCGGTCCATCTCGGACGGCTGGAGGCGCACGAACAGGGTCTTGTCCGTGGCCTCGCCAGTCTCGGGCTCATAGGCATAGCGCCAGACCGTGAAGGTCGGCGTATCGGAATGGTAGAGCGAGCGTCCGTCCGGCGAAAATGCGACGCCGTTCGACGTGAGGAGACCGCCGGCAAGTTCCGCAAGCCCGCGCCGGTCGTACCGGTAGAGATGTGCCCTGCCGCCATCCTTCGGCTCGTCGATGGTCCCGGCCAGAAAGCGGCCGGCTGGATCCACGCGGCCATCGTTGAAGCGGCTGGTGCGCTGGTCCTCCGGATTGTCGGCCAGCATCGCCTCGCGGTTTCCCTCGGAGTCCAGCAGCCAGAGGCCCGAGCGGAAACCCGCGATGAAGCCGCCGCCCTTCCGGAATGCGACGCAGCCGATCTCCTCGGGCATCGTCATGACGGCGTGCTCGCCGGTTGCAGGGCGAAAGCGATGGAGCGCCCGCCCCTTGATGTCGACGAAGACCAGCGCCTGCCCGTCGGCGTCCCAGATCGGGCACTCGCCCAACTCGGCGCGGATATCGAGGGCGACGGTCAGCGACATCGCACGCATCCTCAGTAGGCCGCAGTCGGAGCGTTCGACGCCACCGGCTGATCGCGCAGGGCACCCAGCCATTCCGAGGCGCGGCTCGTCATCATGGCGATGTCGGAGGCCACTGCCACATAGCTGTAGCCGTATCCGATGAAGCGGCGCACCATGTCCGGGTTCGGGCCGACAATTCCGACCGGCTTGCCCGCCTCGTGAGCCATCCTCGCCGCCTTCTCGATGAGCGCCTGAACGTCCGGATGCGCGATATTGCCGATATGCCCCATGGCGGCCGCGAGATCGCCGGGCCCAACGAACAACGCGTCGATGCCGGGGACAGCCGCAATGTCCGGCAGACGCTCGATCGCCTCCGGCGTCTCGAGCTGGACGATCACCGCCACCTGATCGTTGGCGCGTTTGAGATAATCCGCCGCGCGGCCGAACCGCGAGCCGCGATGCACCGCGGCGACGCCGCGAACGCCGTCGGGCGGATAGTTGGCGAAAGAGACGGCCTGTCGGGCCTCCTCGGCGGTCTGCACGAACGGGATCATGATCGTCTGGGCGCCCGTATCGAGGACGCGCTTGACGAGTACCTGATCGTTCCAGGCGAGGCGCACGACCGCATCGGCCGGCGTGCAGCCGATGGCGCGCAGGATGTGGGCCAGGTCGGAGACTTCGATCGGCACGTGCTCCATGTCGACGACCAGGAAGTCGAAGCCGCTGTAGCCCATCGCCTCGGCGGTCGCCGGCGCCGCCGCCATGAGCCAGGTGCCGAGCGGCGGGCGCGGTCCCTCGCCCTTCAGCCAGCCTTTGAAGCGGTTCTCAATGTCGATCATGACGTGCCCCTAGAAGATGGACGGCTCGACCACCGGGCCGGGCGCGCTGAGGAAATCGAAGTCGCAGCCCTGATCGGCCTGCGAGACATGGCGCTGGTAGAGGGCCGCGAAAGAGCGGCCGTAGACGTGTGCGGTCGGCTTCCATTCGGCGCGGCGGCGCTGCAGCTCCGCCTCGTCGACCTTCATGTCGAGGCGTCCGGCCTCGACATCGAGCTCTACGAGATCGCCGGTCCGGAGAAGCCCGAGGGGGCCGCCCACGGCGGCCTCGGGGGCCACATGCAGGATGCAGGTGCCATAATGGGTTCCGCTCATGCGCCCGTCGCAGATGCGCACCATGTCGCGCACACCCTGCTTGAGGAGCTTCTTCGGGATCGGCAGGTTGCCCCATTCGGGCATGCCCGGAGCTCCGACCGGGCCGGCATTGCGCAGGACGATGACCGTGTCCTCAGTGACGTCGAGACCGGGGTCGTCGATCGTCCGGTTCATCTCGGCGGGATTGTCGAAGACGAGCGCCGGCCCGACATGCTTGAGGAACTTCGGGTTCGCGGCCGAGGACTTCATCACGGCGCCATTGGGGGCGAGGTTGCCACGCAGCAGCGCGAGCGTCTTGCCGCGCGAGAGCGGCACGATCGGGTTGTCCTCCCCGCGAATGACTTCGTCATTCCAGCACTCCGCACCCGCGATGTTCTCGCCCAGGGATTTGCCGTTCACCGTCATGCCATCCCGGTCGAGATGCCGCTCCAGCTTCTTCAGCAGGGCGAGCAAACCGCCGGCGAAGTAGAAGTCTTCCATCAGGTATTCGCCAGACGGGAAGAGATTGGCGCAGACCGGCACCCTTCCGGCCATGTCGGACATGTCGTCGAGGGTCAGATCGACATTGGCGCGGCGCGCCATGGCGATCAGGTGCACGGCGGCATTGGTGGAGCCTCCCAGCGCCATGTAGGTCACGAGACCGTTGCGGAAGCTCTTTGCATCGAGGAAGCGGGATGGCTTCCAATCTTCCCAGATCATCTCGACGATACGCTCGCCGCAGAGGGAGGCCATACGCGGATGGCCGCTGTCGGCGGCCGGGATCGAGGAGGCGCCGGGGAGCGTGAGGCCCATGGCGTCCACGATGGACGTCATGGTGGAGGCGGTTCCCATGGTGTTGCAGGTACCAATGGAACGGGTCATCCGGCTTTCCAGATCGACCCAGTCTCCTTGAGTAATGTTGCCGGCCCGAAGCTCGTCCCAATACTTCTTGGTATGGGTACCGGCTCCCGTCTTCTGCCCACGCCACTGCCCGTTCGACATCGGACCCGCCGGACAGTAGATCACCGGAATGTCCATGCTGATCGCCCCCATGAGGAGCCCGGGCGTGGACTTGTCGCAACCGCCCAGCAGCACAGCCCCGTCGATCGGATGCGAACGCAGGAGCTCCTCCACCTCCATAGCGAGGAAGTTGCGATAGAGCATCGTGGTGGGCTTCACCATGACCTCGCCGACGGAAAGAGCCGGCAGCTCGACCGGATAGCCCCCGGCCTGCCAGACACCGCGCTTCACGGCCTCCGCCCGGTCGCGCAGATGCGAATGGCAGGGACTCAGGTCGCTCCAGGTGTTGATGATGGCCACGACAGGCTTGCCCAGGAATTCCTCCCGGCGCAGGCCCATCTGCTGGGTGCGCTGGCGGTGCGCGAAGCCGCGCATGTCGTCGGAGGCGAACCAGCGCTGGCTCCGCAACTCCCCGATGGGTCGGCGTGTCATTGCAGTAGTCCCTTATCCCTTGATGCCGCCGGAGGTCAGACCAGACACGACACGCTCCTGGAAGATCACGATCAGGACCGCGACGGGCACGATGCCCACCACGAGCGCGGCCGAAATCACCGGCCATGGGAACGCGAACTCGCCCTGATAGAGCGTGATGCCGACGGGAAGCGTGCGGAGCATCGGGTTGGAGTTGAACGAGAGCGCGAGCAGGAACTCGTCCCAGGAATTCACGAAGGCGAGAATGCCCGCAGTGAACACACCCGGCGCCGCGAGCGGCACCACGACCTTGAACAGCGCGCCCAGGCGTGTGCAGCCGTCGATCATCGCGGAGTTCTCGAGATCACGCGGGATGCCTTCGAAGAACGAAACCAGGATCAGCGTGCAGACCGGGAGGCTCAGCACCGTATAGGGCAGGATCAGGGCGATCCAGGTGTTGAGGAGGTTGAGCGCCCGCATGATCTCGAACAGCGGAACCAGGAGCGTCACCAGCGGGAAGGTCGACACCGCGATGATGGCGGAGAGGATCAGATCCCGGCCCCGGATGTGGAGCCGAGCCAGAGCATAAGCGGCAAGCACCGACACGAAGAGCGTCAGGGCCGTCGAGAGAAGCGCCACCATGAAGCTGTTGAATAGGAACAGGATCAGCGGCTGATCCGTAAAGGCGCGCAGATAGTTGGCGATCGTCGGGGCATGGGGCAGCCACGTGATCGGCTTGAGGGTCAGCTCGGACTCCGTCTTGAGCGACGTGAACAGGATCCACAGTGCCGGAAACATCCCGTTCATGACCAGGATGAACCCGATCAGGATGCGCAGCGGCTTGCCGGAGAAGATCGAGCGAATGGCAGGCGTATCATGGCTCATGGCTATCACCCCTTGGCCCGGATCATGCGCAGGTAGACGGCAGTCACGCCCATGGAGAGGACGAACATGAACACCGCGAGCGCGGAGCCGTAGCCGAGATCGAGGAAGTCGACCGTGTTCTGGTGGATGTACATGGCAAGGGTCGCTGTGGAGGTCCCTGGACCGCCGCGCGTCATGGTGAAGGGAATGTCGAAAGTCTGCAGCGCCGTGATGGTGCGGAAGATCAGCGCTACGACGATGGAGGGCTTGAGCAGGGGTAGCGTGATCTCGAAGAACTGCCTCAGGCGCCCTGCCCCGTCCACCTCCGCCGCCTCGTAGAGGGAGCGCGGAATCGTCTGGAGACCGGCCAGGATGATGAGCGCCATGAACGATGAGGTCTTCCAGATGATCGTCAGGCAGATCGCCGCGAAGGCCCAATTGGCCGAGTTGAACCAGATCACGCCCTCGAAGCCGAGACGGCCCAGCACATCGTTGACGACGCCGTATTCGGAATGAAAGAACCACGCGAAGATGAGGCCCGCGAACGAGAGCGGCAGAGCCCATGGGATCAGGAGCGAGAGACGAACCGGCCATTTTCTCTTGAACGGCAGGTTCGCCATCAGGGCGAGAGCGAGGCCGACGAGCAATGCGCCCGGGACCGTGATCAGCGTGATGAGAACCGTGTTCCAGGTCGTCTCCCAGAACACGGGATCCTCGAACATGAGCGAGTAGTTCTCGAGTCCTGCGAAGGCAGCCGGCGCGCCCGACGTCAGCGACAGGTTCTGGAAGCTGGTCCAGACCAGGCGGCAGACCGGATAGACGATGATGAGCGCCAGCAGCAGTGCCGCCGGCAGCAGCAGCAGCATGGCGAGGGTGCGCTCGCTCGGATCCAGGAACCGCGTCCACCACTTCGTGCCGCTCTCATTACGCGCCGTAACCAAGGTAGTTTCGCTCGCCGTTGCCATCGTCGTGATCCTGCCCGGGTGCAACGTTGAGGATGGATGCCTGAGGGCATCCATCCGATGGGTGTGGATGCGGGTTAGCGCAGAACGCGGCGCAGACGACCTTCCATCTGCGTGGCGCCTTCCTCAGGTGTGGACTGCCCGGCCAAAACGGCGTTGACCGTGGTCCGGATGATGTCGCTCACCTCGTTGTAGCGGGGCGTCACCGGCCGGGCCTTCGCGGTCTCCACAACCGGTCGGGCGCTGGCAAACCACGGAACCGCCTTGGTCACGTCCGCATCGGTGTAGACATCGGGGAATTGCGGAAGCAGAGCGGCGTTGATCGCCATGAACTCCGAGGTCTCGGGGCTCGACAGATACTGAACGAACTTCTGCGCTTCGGTCTTGTTGTTGGAATAGGCGGACACTCCCCATTCCCAGCCGCCCAGGCAGGAGGCCGGCTGGCCGCCCTGCACGGCGGGAAGCTTCACGACCCCGACCTTGTCCTTCACGGCGGATTCGGCGCCCTGGAACTGCCCCCAGGCGTACGACCAGTTGACGGCGAACAGCACGTTGCCGGCCTGGAATTCCTTGCGCGTGTCATCGGTCGCGACTTCCGCGATGTTCTTCTTGGCGACACCCTGGTCGACAAAGTCCTTCCACAGCTTCAGCGACTTCACCGCGGCTTCCTTGTCGAAGGACAGCTTGCCGTTGGAGACCAACTGCTTTCCCATGCTCCAGTACGGCAGCAGGAAGGTGCAGACCGCGCCCTCGATTGCCTTGCCCTGGAAGGAGAGCCCCTGGAGGTTCGTATCCTTCTCGGATTCGGTGACCTTCTTGGCCGCGGTCGCAAGCTCGTCCCAGGTCTGCGGCGGCTGGATCCCGTGTTTCTCGAGAAGATCCTTGCGGTAGTAGAGGAACATGGCATCGGCGAAGGCCGGCAGCGCCACGACCTTGCCCTCGACGGTGTTCGCTTCGGCATAGGCCGGCAGGTAACGCTTCATGTAGGCATCGGCGTCACCGCCGAGCACCTCGTTGAATGGCACGGTCCAGCCGGCTGCCGCATACTGCGCCGGGCGGATCACATCGAGAATCATGACATCGAGCGAAGAATCCTTCGCAGTCATGACGGTGTTGAGGTACTGCGCCTGCGCCTCGGACGTGTTGCCCCCGGTCTCGATGGTCACCTTCACGTTCGGGTTCTTGGCCTCGTACATGTCGAAGGCCTTGCGCCAGACATCCGGACGATGCTGGCTGGACACGAACACGCGCAGATTGGTCTGGGCCACGGCGGCTGAGGCCGTCAGGGTGAGGGCCGCGCCGGCCAGAAGCAGTTTCATGGTTCTGTTCACGATCATCATTTCCTCCTTTAAGTTTTGTCGGAGCCGGTGCCTTGCCGGCTCTTTTTATTGCCATGGTCCCTCAGACGAGGGCCCGTTCCGTCGCCGCATCGAACAGGTGGATTCGGGAGGGATCGACACCGATGGACAGCGTCTCCCCAGGGCTCGGCCGCATCTCCGGCGCGACGCGCGCGGTCAGCGTGGACGAACCGAGAGCGAAATGGATCAGGGTATCGGAGCCCAGCGGCTCCACGACCTGCACTCTTCCGGTCAGGGGCTGGCCTTCGCCCGACGGCAGGAAATGCTCGGGACGGATGCCGACGACGACGTCGCGCCCCTCGAGCGCGCCTGCCTGTCCCGCCGGGCGGCTCTGAAGCGGAATGCTGGAACCGCCATCGAACACCACGGCCCCGCCGTGGATCGTACCTTTGGCGAAATTCATGGCAGGGGATCCGATGAACCCACCCACGAACACGCTCGCCGGAGTGTTGTAGACCTCATCGGGCGTGCCGACCTGCTCGATCTCGCCGCCCTTCAGGATTACGATGCGGTCCGCCAGAGTCATCGCCTCGACCTGGTCGTGCGTCACGTAGATGATCGTTGTGCCGATGGCCTGATGGAGGCGCTTGATCTCGGTTCGGACCTGACCACGCAGCTTGGCATCGAGATTCGAGAGCGGCTCGTCGAACAGAAAGACCTGGGGACGGCGCACGATGGCCCGCCCCATGGCCACGCGCTGGCGCTGCCCGCCGGAGAGCTGGCTCGGCTTGCGGTCGAGCAGTTGGGAGATGCCCAGCATCTCGGCCGCCTGTGCGATACGGGGCTGGATGTCGGCCGCCGGGACACCGCGGACCTTCAGGCTGAAAGCCATGTTCTCGTAGACGGTCTTGTGCGGGTAGAGGGCGTAGTCCTGGAACACCATGGCGATATCGCGCTCGCGCGGTGGCAGCCGATTCACCACCTTGTCGCCGATTCGGATCTCGCCGTCGCTGATGCTCTCGAGGCCAGCGAGCATGCGCAAGGTCGTCGACTTTCCGCAACCGGACGGACCGACCAGCACGACGAATTCGCGGTCGGCGATCTCCAGGTCGATTCCCTTCACGATCCGAAGCGCACCATAACTCTTCTCAAGCTTACGGAAGCTGACTGACGACATGCTCCCTCCCTGTTGTTTTGCGCCGCGCTCCAAGCCGGCACGCCTGCGCCCCTGCGATTGATCCCAGGTCGATTTAGTCTATGAAACCATCATAGCGCTACGATAAGCAGCACGCAAGAGGCTTCTCCAATTGACTAAGAATGCTTGCTGACGGCTCGGCCGTTCCGAAAAATCTATCGAAAACAAGCGGTACGGTGCTTTTCCGTTTGATATGCGAGCCTTCTGTCCTATATTTAGGAGAGCTTCTTCCATCGAAGCGCTACGAAAATAGGGAAGCCGATGGACGCCGATAGCAGCAGCATGCAGACTCGCGGCACCCGTAAGCGGCGCAAGATGCAGCGTGTCACGATGATGGACGTGGCCAAGCTCGCGCAGGTGTCCCCTTCCACGGTCTCGCTTTATCTTCGCAAACCCGCCGCCGTCTCGGCTGCGGCCGGGCAGGAGATCGCCCGCGCCATCTCGACTCTGGGCTACGTTCCCAATCTGGTGGCGGGTGGGTTGGCTGCAGCATCCTCGAAGGTCGTCAGCATCATTGTTCCCTCCATCCGCAACGCCTTCTTCGCCGAAACAGTCTCGACGCTCCAATCGGAACTGGCCGCGGAGGGCCTTCAGGTGCTCCTCGGCCATAGCGAATACGGCGAAGATCAGGAGGAGGCCTTGGTCCGAACGGCGCTCTCCTGGGCGCCGGCCGCCGTGGTCCTGACGGGGCTGTCCCACAGCGCCGAGACCCGAAAGCTCCTGCAGGCGAGCGGCGTGCCCGTGGTCGAAATGTGGGAGCTCGGAGGGAAGCCGATCGACATGGCCGTCGGCTTCTCGCACCCGCATGTGGGCGCGTCCGCCGCGAGACATCTCCTGTCGAAGGGCCGCCGGGCCATCGTCTTCCTCGGCGCGCGCATGCAGGAGGACCATCGCGCCGAGAAGCGCGCGAGCGGTTTTGCCGAGACGGCCCGCATGGGAGACGTCCTATCGTACGAGATCATCAATCATCCCGGCGCTGCTACCGTCGAGACCGGCTCCCTCCTTCTGACCCGTGCCCTTGAGCGGATCCCGAATCTGGACGGCATCGCGTGCTCGAACGATCTGATCGCCCTGGGCGTGCTCTTCGAGTGTCAGCGTCGAGGAATCACCGTTCCGGACGATATTGCGGTCGTCGGCTTCGGCGATCTGGACTTCAGCGCCTCATGCATCCCTTCCCTGACCACGATTCGCCCCTCGGGTGATCTGATCGGAAGGGAGGTCGCCCGGCTGATACTCAACAGCATCCAGGGCGAACGCCCGGAGGGAAGTGCGCGAATTATCGATACCGGCCATGTCCTGATCGAGCGGCGGAGCACGTGACGACGGTTAGGCGTTTCAAACGCCCCAGCACGCTCGGAGCGATCGTCGGGACGGAGCAACGGTACTCCTGTGGACTCCTCCAGTCAGTGGAATCGGGCGCGTCACCCCTGACTCGACTGGAGTTCGTAGCTGTCACCCGTTCTCCGCTTGTGGTAGGAGCCGGATCGGCAATCGGACATGGGAAAGCAGAATCGTGACAGACATCCGCCGCATCGGGGTCGCCGCACGCTACAGCGATCTCGTGATCCACGATGGAACGGCCCGTTTCTCTGGCTACGTGCCAGAGACCACTCTGGGGCATTCGGTCTCCGAGCAGACCCGGGACATCCTCGAGCAGATCGAGCAGTCGCTGGCCGAGATCGGCAGCGACAAAGCCAAGCTCCTGCACGCGATGATCTGGTTGGCGGATATGTCCGATTATGGCGCAATGAATGCCGTCTGGGACTCCTGGATCATTCCGGGTCAGGCTCCGGCCCGCGCGTGTGTCGAGGCGAGGCTGGCCAACCCCGACTACAAGCTCGAGATCCAGGTCGTCGTCGCCCTCTGATCTCTGGCCCCGGTCACGCCCGCTCGGCTCTCGCGCCCGACTTTGCGAGCGCACCCAGGCGCTTGCGCTCGTAGTGCTTCGCCAGCCGCAGGTGGCGCCATGTGGCGTAGTTCATGGAGATCAGGAAACCATAGGTTCCGCGCAGGAAGTGCAACCGGCCGAAATAGACCTTCAGGAACGCGGCCGGGAATTCGAAATAGACCCGCCAGGTCGGAATCGAGATGCCCCTGACCTCGAGATCGACCGCCTGCTGATCGGCGTAGCTGTTGAGCTTGGCCAGCTGGTCCCCAAGGGAGCGCACCGACCGGTGGTGCACCAGGCCCTTCAGCTTCCCGACCTTGGTCCCAGGCTTCAGGTCGACTCGATCATGAACGAGCGAGGACGAATACCGGCCGGCATCCCGGCGATAGAGGCGGACCGGGGCGATCCGGTACGCCAGCGGATGCGGAGCGCTCTCCCCGGGATAGGTCTCGGCGATGCGGATTCCATAGGCTTGGCGGGCCGGCTCCCCATGGGCGAACAGCGCCCGCATCTCGGCGAGCAGCTCCGGCGAGACCTCCTCGTCCGCATCCAGGTTCAACAGCCACTCGTAACGGCACTGGTCCTCCGCGAAGCGCTTCTGGAGACCGTAGCCCGGCCAGGGATTGAAGATCACCCGAGCACCGAGGTCCTGGGCCACCGCCTGGGTTCCATCCGTCGAGCCCGAGTCGACCACGACGATATCGTCCGTCAGTCCGCGGACCGCACGGATGGTGGCTCCGATCCGGTCGGCCTCGTTCTTGGCGATGATGAAAACGGAAACGGGAAGCATGGCACCGGGTGCCTAGCCGCCCTGAAGTTCCGTGGCAAGGGCTTTGAAACGTCACAGGGTCGCGCGGCCGTCCGGCGCTTCCGATCCGGCGACACCCCTCAGAGAAGCTCGCCCTCGCGGGCTTGGCTTGCGGCGGACGTTCCCTGGCGTTTGCGCACGCGCAGTTCCGCCAGGAGCGGGAAATGGTCCGATGCGACCCGGGTCAAAGGATTGCGGACAGGCCCGGCATCGATCACTTCGATAGACTTTGTCACGAAGACATGGTCGAGGCGCAGGACCGGCGCCCGGGTGTGGAAGGTCGGTTGCGGCTCTCCGAAAGAGTTGGAAAGCTGGGCGTCCTGCATCCGGTTCGCGATCATCCGGTAGGACCGCGAATATGGCGGCGCGTTGAAGTCGCCCAGCAACACAGCCGGATCGCCGCAATCCGGGTGGCCGATCCAATCCGACCCGATGAGGGCGGACGCCTGGGTACGCCGTTCTCCGGAGCGCAGCGACAGATGGGCATTGACCACCTGGATGGCCTGGCCGTCCACCTCGACGGCAACCCAGAGGGCGCTGCGCTTCTCGAAGGAGGGCCGCGTCGACTGCGTGGGCAGACGCCCGGACTTGACGATCTTCGAGGCATGGCGGGTCAGGACGGCGATGCCGTATTGCTCGCCCAGGATCCGGATCGTCGGCTGAAAATGGAGGTCCATCCCGAGGCGGGACGCCACGGCAGCCGCCTGATCGATCTCTCCGGACCGCACCCGGCCGACGCGAACCTCTTGCAACGCCACGATGTCCGGATCGCAGGACGCAATGACTTCTGCGATCCGCTGTGGGGAGATCTGCCTGTCCGTGCCGAGCCAGCGATGGACGTTGTAGGTGAGGATCCGAAGGGTTCGCCCCTGTTTGTCGCTATGCTTCAAAGGTCGGCACCGGCTCAATCATTCGTGACAGGTAAATGCACCGCGTCGTTCGGCACAAGCAGGAATTCACCTGCCGCCTAAGCGGCAAACGTGTCGGATCAATGACCCAAACTCGACCCTGGTTCCCTCGGCGCAACCCTGGCAGGCGTCTGATCTGGGTCTCCTTGGAACGGTTTTTCACGCCCCTTGACCTTCCCATGATTGGAAGGATTACACGCTCGTCCCATATGAGGACCAGGAGACTCACCATGGCCGCCGGCAAGACCGTTCCGATCGACACTATCGATATTTCCATCCAGGGCATGACCTGTGCCTCCTGCGTCGGTCGCGTGGAGAAGGCGATCCGCTCGGTGGAGGGCGTCATGGCGGCCAACGTCAACCTTGCGACAGAACGGGCCCATGTGGAGTTCGTGCCCTCCGCGATCACGCCCACGGGAGTCGCTGACGCCATCCGGGCCGCAGGTTACGAGCCCTCCGAAGATGCGCTCGAGCTGAAGATCGACGGCATGACCTGCGCGTCCTGCGTCAACAGGGTCGAGAAGGCGCTCAAGCGCGTCCCGGGCGTCGCCGATGCTTCCGTCAATCTTGCGACGGAGCGGGCTTCCATCCGCTATCTCGGCGACCCGGACATCGTGGGGCGTCTGATCGGAGCCGTCGAACAGGCTGGCTACGAGGCCACGGTGATCCGGCCGGAAGACGGACGGGCCGATCGCGAGCGGGCGGCCCGGGAGGCGGAGATCGCCGGCCTTCGGCGGTCCCTGCTGGTCGCCGCGGCTCTCACCCTGCCGGTCTTCGGGTTTGAGATGGGCTCCCACGTCATCCCGGCCGTCCATGACTGGATCATGGGAACGCTGGGGCACCGCAACAGCTGGTACCTGCAATTCGCCCTGAGCACCCTGGTCCTGTTCGGTCCGGGTCTGCGCTTCTTCCGAAAGGGCATCCCTGCCCTCCTGCGCAGGGCCCCGGACATGAACTCGCTGGTCGCCCTCGGCACGAGCGCGGCCTATGCCTATTCGGTGGTGGCGACCTTCCTGCCTGGGGTCCTGCCGGCCCCTATGGAGAACGTCTATTACGAGGCCGCCGCCGTCATCGTGACCCTGATCCTGCTGGGCCGCTTCTTCGAAGCCAAGGCCAAGGGCCGCACCTCGGAGGCGATCAAGCGCCTCATGGGTCTCCAGGCGAAGACGGCCCGGGTGGTCCGGAGCGGCGAGGCGCTGGAGATTCCCCTCAACCAGGTTCTGAGCGGCGATCTCGTCCAGGTCCGCCCCGGCGAGAAGGTCCCGGTCGATGGTGAATTGGTGGAAGGATCTTCCTTCGTCGATGAATCCATGATCACCGGAGAGCCGGTCCCGGCCCAGAAATCCCCTGGTAGCGAAGTGGTGGGAGGTACCATCAACCGAACCGGCAGCTTCACGTTCCGGGCCACCCGGATCGGAGCCGACACGGTCCTGGCCCAGATCATCCGGATGGTCGAGCAGGCTCAAGGGTCGAAGCTGCCGATCCAAGCCCTCGTCGACCGGGTGACCGCCTGGTTCGTGCCCGCCGTCATGGCGGCCGCCGCCCTCACCTTCGTCGTTTGGCTCCTCGTCGGCCCCGACCCGGCCCTCACGTTCGCGTTGGTCAATGCGGTGGCCGTGCTGATCATCGCCTGCCCCTGCGCCATGGGGTTGGCGACCCCGACTTCGATCATGGTCGGAACCGGACGGGCGGCGGAGCTCGGAGTGCTCTTCCGGCAGGGCGAGGCCCTCCAGAGCCTCAAGGAGGTCAGAGTCGTGGCCCTCGACAAGACCGGCACCCTCACGGAAGGACGCCCCGAGCTGACCGACTTCGTGACCGCGCCCGGCGTCTCCGAGGCCGAAGCGCTGCGGCTGGTCGCCGCCGTGGAGAGCCGCTCCGAGCACCCGGTCGCGCAGGCCATCGTGGCGGCCGCCGAGCGGCGGGGTCTCGCCCTGCCGCCCGCGGAAGGCTTCGAGGCCGAGCCGGGCTTCGGCGTCTCGGCCTCGGTCGAGGGGCGGAGAGTGGCCGTCGGAGCGGACCGCTTCATGACGAAGCTCGGGCTGAGCGTCACCGGCTTCGGCGACATCGCAGCCCGCCTGGGCGCCGAGGGCAAGAGCCCGCTCTATGCCGCCATCGACAGTAGGCTCGCGGCCATCGTGGCGGTCGCGGATCCGATCAAGCCGTCGAGCCCGGAAGCGGTCGCGGCTCTGCACGCGCTCGGGCTGAAGGTCGCCATGATCACCGGCGACAACCGTAGAACCGCCGAGGCGATCGCAAAGCGGATCGGGATCGACGAAGTCGAGGCCGAGGTGCTGCCTGACGGCAAGGTCGAGGCGGTGAAGCGCCTGCGCGGGCAGCACGGCCCGATCGCCTTCGTGGGCGACGGCATCAACGACGCGCCGGCCCTGGCGGAGGCCGATATCGGCATCGCCATCGGGACCGGGACGGACATCGCCATCGAGAGCGCCGACGTGGTGCTCATGTCGGGCGATGTGCGCGGCGTGGTCAACGCCATCGCGTTGTCGAAGGCGACGATTCGCAACATCCGGCAGAACCTGTTCTGGGCCTTCGCCTACAACGTCCTGCTGATCCCAGTGGCGGCCGGCGTGCTCTATCCGGTCGACGGCACCCTGCTGTCGCCGGTCATCGCGGCCGGCGCCATGGCGCTGTCCAGCGTCTTCGTTCTCGGCAACGCCCTGCGCCTGCGCCGCTTCAAGGCTCCGGCCGCATCGGGGCACGCCCTCCCCCGCTCTCGAACCGTCGAAGGTGTCGCATGAATATCGGGCAGGTCGCCGCGGCGTCCGGCGTTTCGGCCAAGATGATCCGCTACTATGAATCCATCGGGCTGATCCCGAAGACCGTGCGCACGGAATCCGGCTACCGGGTCTATTCTGATCATGACGTGCACACCCTGCGCTTCATCCGGCGCTCGCGCGATCTCGGCTTCTCGGTCGAGCAGATCGCCGATCTCGTGTCCCTGTGGCAGGACCGCGACCGGGCGAGCAAGGACGTGAAGGCCATCGCGCTCGACCATGTCGGCGTGCTCGAGCGCAAGATTCGGGAACTGCAGGAGATGGCCTCGACCCTGAAGCATCTCGCCAACAACTGCCACGGGGATGCGCGCCCGCATTGCCCGATCATCGAGGAGCTGGCGAACGACGAGGCCGCGCCGCTCCCGGTGAAGCCGGACGCGAAGTTCGGCGCGTTGGGAAAGGCGCCGGGGCGGTAGACACCTTTGCCCGTCATGGCCGGGCTTGTCCCGGCCATCCCGCTCATGTGAAGCGCCGTGTCTTTCCGATCGGGATCACCGGCACGAGGCCGGCGATGACGAAGACGGTCGATGCCTCATCCCGCCCCCTCACGCGGCCATCTCGACCTCGCGGCCGCGGCCGAGATCGTGCATGATCCGCACATAATCCGGCCTGCGGCGGATCTGGCGTCCGTAGTGCCGCCGCAGGGCCTCGGTGAGCCGCCCGTCGCGCGACAGAAGCCCGTCGGCGAAATCGACCATGCGGGAATTCGGCCAGGCCTGGGGCCGGATTTCTACGAGGCGCTCGAACAACGCGTCCTCGCCTTCGCCCGGATTGGACTGCGCCATGAGCGTCAGCATCGCGGCGGTCGAGCGCGAGACGCCCATGTGGCAATGGACGAGCAGGTGACCCTCGGCCCGGTCGGCCCGCCCTTCGCCCACCTCGTCTCCGAAGCGGAGAATGGCCTCCACGTCCGTTCGCGCAGGCAGGATCATGCCCGGGATCGGCAGGATGATGTCGTGGAAGCGCAGGATCGTTCGGTGATGCGGATCGTAGGCTTCAAAGACCTCCGGATCGGGGTGATCCGGGTCGAGAATGGACAGGACATGCGTCACGGACCGTTCGCGCTGGTCCGGAAGTTCCGAGATGCCGCACACCGTGAGCATCTGAATGGAAGGGCGGTGCATGATCAACGCTCACTCGTTGGCTGAATTGGGACAAAAACCTTAACGGGCCTCACGAAAGAGTTAACTCGTTGCGATCCAAATGGATCGGGTCGTTCAAAATACTGTGTCTTGCAAACAACACTGGACCTTTGCCACATTTGCGCCATGTGAGATCCACCTTGTCGTCACCGGCTAGGCTATGTCTCTTCATGAGTAATGCTGCCGCTTCCGAACACCGGCAGATGAACCCCAAAAACAGAAACTGCAGGTCACCCCACTGATGTTTGCTGCCTTGGCTTCGTGCCCGTCACCGTTGAAAAACGCGATCCGCTTTGCGGCGGTTCTCCTTCCGATGGCCCTGGCGGCCTGCGTCACCACGCAAGCCCCTCCGCAGCAAGCCGTGCGCCGCATCGATCCCGCCTATGCCGCCATGTACGGACCCCGGCCGGACGAGCCGCATCCGCTGCCCGCCACCGACATCTCCGAAGTCGACCCGCGCTTCCTGCGCCGCGAGGTGGCCTATTACGGCCGCGAGGAACCCGGCACCATCGTGGTCGACACCGAGGCGCGCCATCTCTATCTCGTGCGCGAGGGCGGCCGGGCGATCCGCTACGGCATCGGCGTCGGCAAGGAAGGCCTGGCCTGGAGCGGCCGCGCCCGCATCGGCCGCAAGGCCATGTGGCCGCGCTGGACTCCGACCGCCTCCATGATCCGCCGCGAGCCCGAGCGCAATGCCCGCTGGGCCGGCGGCATGGAGGGCGGCCTGAGCAATCCGCTCGGAGCGCGCGCGCTCTACCTCTACAACAACGGCCAGGACACCATGTACCGGCTCCACGGCACCACCGAGCCTTGGTCCATCGGCCAGTCCGTGTCGAGCGGCTGCATCCGCCTGTTCAACCAGGACATCATCGACCTCTACAGCCGGGTGCCCGTCGGCTCGCCGGTGGTCGTCCTGCAGGGCCAGCGCCTGTTCGACGTGGAGGACGGAGCGCGGGTCTCGTCGGCCTATTGAGACGACCGCATCGGGATCAAAAGGGTCAGCCGACGGCTGGCCCTTTTTCTTTTGCTCCCGTCAGCCGTGCTGTAGAATCGCCGCGTCTCTCCTGGAGGCGTGGTCATGACAGTCGAACGTGCGATCCTTCTGACCGTCGGCGGGCTCATCATCGTGAGCGTCCTGCTCGCCGTCTACGTGAATATCCACTGGCTCTGGCTCACCGGGCTCCTCGGCGCCCATCTGGTGCAGGCGTCCTTCACGGGCCTGTGCCCGGTGGTGAGGATGTTCAAGCGCATGGGCCTGCCGAGCAAGCCAGGCTTCACGTGATCCGGTAGCGAGCCCGGCTCTATCGTCGCCTCTTCGCCCTCCCCCGTCATGGCCGGCCTCGTGCCGGCCATCCCGATTGTTTTGAGCGTGACGCCTCTCGGATCGAGATCACCGGCACGAGGCCGGTGCTGACGAACGTGCGATCGGCCCGGGCGTCCCTCCCCCTGGAGGCTTCGCCGAACTGTCCTATGAATCTATGTCCATGAAGCTCAAGGATCGCTCCAGGGATCGCTCATGGACGAATGGTTTTTCTCAGCACTCAAACTGACGACCCGCGCCATCGAGGTCGGCGGGATCGCCATCATCGTCCTGGGCATTCTCGGAGCGAGTCTCGCGGTCCTCTGGCAGGTCCTGCACGGGCGATCGGGGTCGGCAGCCTTCAATCTCTACCGCTCGAATGTGGGCCGCGCGATCCTGCTCGGGCTCGAGTTCCTCGTCGCGGCCGACATCATCAACACGGTGGCGATCGAGCCATCGGTTCAGAGCCTGCTCATCCTCGGCGGTATCGTCCTGATCCGGACCTTCCTCAGCTTCTCGCTGGAGGTCGAGATCGAGGGCCGCTGGCCCTGGGACCGGCACAAGGCCGGCGGCGAACCCTCGTCAGACGGCACCGCCTGAGGCCGGAACGCAGGCCTCGCAGATCGCCTCCACATGACGATGATCGGTGCCGCAGCACCCTCCGAGCACCGACAGCTGCGTCATGCGCTCGCGCAGCCTCCGGTAGTGCCGGGCAAGGTCGTCGGGATCGCCCGGGTCGAGCTCGGTGGATTCATCGAGTTCCGCATGGCTCTTCGCCGACGCGTTGGCGCGAAGCCCCCGGATGCGCCGGATCCATTCGTCCCTGCCCGACAGGATGTCGTCGAAGTGGCTGGGATGCGCGCAGTTGATCATGTAATAGGCCGGGATATGGCCCGTATCCCGATCCGTCCGCTCGATGGCGGACCGGAGCGTCTCGCCGGTCGCGAGCCGGCCGTCGGTTTCGACCGTGAACGAGATCACCACCGGCAGGCCGAGAGCCTCCGCGGCCCGCGCGATGCCGATGGCCTCCTCCGCGTAGTTCATGGTGACGGCGCTGACCATATCCGCCCCGCCCTCGCGAAAGGCTTCCACCTGAGGCGCATGATAGGCCTGCGCCTCCTCCGCGCTCATCTGCGCGTCGGCGCGATAGCCGTCGCCGCGCGGACCGACGACACCGTTGATCAGGATGCGCTCTCTGGTATCGGAGAGGCGATCGCGAAGGCCGGCGGCCCAGCGCACCGCCTCCCGGTTCAGCTCGGACAGGTCCTCGACCGAGACATCGAGCTTGGCGCCCCAATCCGCGTTGGCCCGCCAGGTCGGCGTGTCGAGGATGAAGCCGACGTCCCGCTCCACGGCCGTGCGGATGTAGGGCGTGAAGTAATTCTCAAGCCTTTCTCGCCCCCCCTCGCTGCGCAGAAGTGGAAAGGCCGCAAAGCAGGGCAGATCGATCCCGTCGTGGAAGACGAGCGTCGTCTCGAGACCGCCGTCGGTCAGGAAGATCGCATCGCCCGGAGGCGGAAAGGCGAACCGGCTGCTGGTCATGGAAAGGCTCCCGCATTCGTTGCGAAAACGCACCTCCGTCAGCCCGACGCAGGATCGCGGACCACGGCAGGCGGAAAGATTGCCCGAATGCTCCTGATCCCGATGTGCCTTTCCTCACGTTAGGGCAATGGCAAGATCTTTCTCCCATATTCCCGCGTGGAATTCTCCAATTGTCGGAACGGAACTGTCAGTGGATACGAAGGTGGGATGCCAGGGCTGCCGGAACAGCGAACCGCTTCCGTTCGACTTCACCATGGCGTTCCACCCGATCGTCGATCTCGACCGCGGCACCGTCTGGGGCTACGAGGCGCTGGTCCGGGGGACGCAGGGTCAATCCGCCGGGCAGATCCTGAGCCAGGTCGATGAGCACCTGCAATACAAGTTCGATCAGGCCTGCCGGGTGAAGGCCATCGAACTGGCGGGCCGCCTCTTCCCGCGCACCGAGGAGACGCGGCTGTCCATCAACTTCATGCCGAACGCCGTCTACGAGCCCGCGGCCTGCATCCGGACGTCCCTGGAATCAGCCCGCCGCGTGGGCTTCGACGCGAGGCGGATCATGTTCGAGTTCACCGAGAACGAGCGGATGGCGGACACGAAGCACGTCGCCCGGATCATCGCGGAATACAAGCGCCTCGGCTTCATCACGGCCATCGACGATTTCGGCGCCGGACACGCGGGCCTGAACCTCCTCGCCAACTTCCAGACCGACCTCATCAAGATCGACATGGAAATCATCCGGGGCATCACGGACTCGGCCGCGCGCCGCGCGATCATCGCGGGCATCCTGGTGATGGCCCGCGCCCTCGACATCACGGTGATCGCCGAGGGCATCGAGACGAACGCGGAGCTCGCCACACTGCGTGGTGCCGGCATCAGCCTGTTCCAGGGCTTCCTCTTCGCCAGGCCTGCCGTCGAAAGCCTGCCGGTCGTTCCGCTCGTCGCCTGACCGGGCGCCGGACTTGGCAGTTGACGTAACGGTCGGGCGCGTTTAGGAATGCAGTCCCGGCCGCCAGCCGTCGCCACTCTTCCAGTGTCCGCCGGCTTCATCCCTGTCTTTCCTGCCGCTTCAGCCGCATGGTTGGCGCGCCCTGGCGGCCACGCATCGGCATGGCCCCGACGAAGACAGATGTTTTTCGCCAATCCCGCACAGCGCGATCACAGCAGACGCAGCCCGGGCTTGCTCTTCGGCGACACGTCCATGAGACCCTTCGAAACAGGTCTGTTCCTCGACAGAATACCCTATGTGACATCGGGATCGGGGCCCGATCCCATCGTCGTGCTCAACGGTGGGCAGGCTTTCGTCCGGCGACCGACCCCTGCCCGGGCGCAGCGGGATGCCAGGCGCATCGCGCGCCTGCTGCCCGCCGGCCGGCCGGTCTACGTGCTGGGCTATGACCCGGTGCCGTCAGCCGACCATTCCATCGGGACGATCGTCACCGACGTGGCGCGGATCCTGCGCGACGAGATCGGCCCGGCGACCGTGATGGGCATCTCGTTCGGCGGCTTCGTGGCCGCGCGGCTCGCGGCGGATCATCCTGATCTGGTGAAGCGGCTGATCCTGATGGTGAGCGCCCACCGCTTCTCGCCCGAGGGGCGCCGCAGCATCGACCGGCAGATCGACTGCGCCTGGCGGGGCGACCTCGAAGGGTTCCTCGACGAGTTCGGCCTGGTCTTCCGCCGCCCCTGGCTCAACTGGCTGATCCGCTGGCGATTCAGGCGGGAGCGGACGCGGCTGCGCGAGACGATGAACGATCCTGCGGTGATCGTCCGCGGCCTCAATGCCGTCGCGGGCGAGGATTTCGGTGGCGATCCGTCCTGGCTCGCGTACATCGCCGCGCCGACCCTGGTCGTCGGCGCGACCCGCGATCCGTTCTTCGACGTCGCGGCGCTCCAGGAGACCGCCCGCCACATCCCGTCCGCCCGGCTGCACCTCTTCGAGCGCGAGACCCATATGCTGCCCGTCGAGCGCGCCCGCGCCGCGGCGAAGGTGGTCAAGGGGTTTCTGGCGGCGAAGCCATTCGCCGGATGAGCCCCCTCGAAGCCCCACTCACGTCATCACCGGCACAAGCCCGGCCATGACGTGAGAGGCCGTGACCTGACGTGGGAGGGTGCGGCCACGACGGGAGAGGATGTCGTTCCTGGCCGAGCCATGCTTTCTCACCCGCTCACCTGCACCAGCACGTGGCGCTTCTTGCCGGCCGTCAGCTTCAGCGATCCGTCGGCGAGATCCGCGGGATCGACGGTGGCGTCCGCATTCTGCACGACCGTTCCGTTGAGTCGCGCACCGTTGTTGAGCACCAGGCGGCGCGCCTCGCTCTTGGAGCTGGACAACCCGGCCATCACGAGCAGCTGTGCGACCGTCACACCGGCATCGAGCTCGGACCGGGACAGGCCGATGCTCGGCAGCCCGGACGCGTTCTCGCCCTCCTCGAAGGCGCGGCGCGCCGTCTCGGCGGCGTCCCGCGCGGCCGCATCCCCGTGCGCGAGACAGGTCGCCTCATTGGCCAGGATCCGCTTCGCCTCGTTGATCTCGGAGCCCTTCAGCTGGCCGAGACGATGCACCTCGTCGAGGGGCAGCTCCGTGAAGAGGCGCAGGAAGCGGGCGACGTCGTCGTCCTCCGTGTTGCGCCAGAACTGCCAGAACGCGTATGGGCTGAGCTTCTCGGCGTTGAGCCACACCGCGCCGGTCGCGGTCTTGCCCATCTTGGCCCCAGCCGAGGTGGTGAGCAGCGGCGTCGTCAGCCCGAAGAGCTGGCGCTGGTCGATGCGGCGGGCGAGCTCGATGCCGTTGACGATGTTGCCCCACTGGTCCGATCCGCCCATCTGCAGTTCGCAGGCCTGATGGCGCGACAGCTCCAGGAAGTCGAAGGCCTGGAGCACCATGTAGTTGAACTCGAGCAGGGTGAGCGGCTGCTCGCGCTCGAGCCGCTGGCGCACACTGTCGAAGCTCAGCATCCGGTTGATCGTGAAATGGGTGCCGAAATCGCGCAGGAACGGCAGGTAGCGCAGGGGATCGAGCCAGGCGGCGTTGTCCACCATCACGGCGTCGGTCGGCCCGTCGCCGAAGGCGAGGTAGCGGGAGAAGACCTGCTTCAGGCCGGCGGCGTTGCGGGCTATCTGCCGGTCGTCGAGCAGCGGCCTGCTGGCATCGCGGAAGCTCGGATCGCCGATCTGCGTGGTGCCGCCGCCGATGAGCACGACAGGCTTGTGGCCGCATTTCTGCAGCCAGCGCAGGGCCATGATCTGCACGAGGCTGCCCACATGCAGGCTGTCCGCCGTGGCGTCGAAACCAATGTATGCAGCGACCGGCCCGGCCGCGAGCCGTGCGTCGAGGGCTTCGACATCGGTGCATTGGTGGATGAAGCCGCGCTCGGCGAGCGTCTTCAGGAAGTCGGATCTGGGGGTCGTCATCGTGTCGTCTCCTGGGATTGGCGGGAGCCGCTGCCCGGAGACCTGATCACCACATGAAGATGCCGCCGGAGAGCGGCGGCATCGAACGTTTGGTCGCAACCGAACGGAGCCGCCCTATGGGGACGGCGTAAAATAATTCACGAAGCTGGTGCGACCGGTGATCATGGGGCGCAAAATACGTGCGCGGGGCCTCACCGTCAACCGGCTTCAGAAGAAGCCTTTCAGATTCCCCCTCACCCGCTCCAGCACCGGGACGGCCGGGTCCGGCAATGGGAAGGCCTGACCGGTGATGCGCTCGAAGGCGTCGATGTAGACGCGCGCGGTCTCGAGCACCACGTCCTGCGGGATCTCCGGAATCGCGTCCTTGTAGGGATCGCAGCGGGCCGCCACCCAGGTGCGGATGAAGTCCTTGTCGAAGCTCTCGGGCCTCTCGCCGGCCTCGAAGCGACTCCGGTAGCTGTCCAGGAACCAGTAACGGCTCGAATCCGGCGTGTGGATCTCGTCGGCGATCATGATCGTGCCGGTCTCGTCGACGCCGAACTCGTACTTGGTGTCGACGAGGATCAGCCCGCGCTCGCGTGCCATCTCCCGGCCCCGGGCGAAGAGCGCGAGGGCGTAGTCGGAAACCGTCCGCCACTGCTCCTGGCTCAGAAGCCCCTGGCCGACGATCTCGGCCGGGGTAAGCGGTTCGTCGTGCCCGCCGTGGAAGGCCTTGCTCGTCGGCGTGATGATGGTCTCAGGCAGCTTCTCGTTGTCACGCATGCCGTCGGGCAGACGGATGCCATACATCTCGCGCTCACCCTTTTTGTACAGGGACAGGATCGACGTGCCCGTGGTGCCGGCGAGATAGTCGCGCACCACGATTTCCACCGGCAGGATGGTGAGCCTGCGGCCGACCAGCACGTTGGGGTCGGGATATTCGATCACATGGTTGGGGCAGATGTCGGCGGTCGCCTCGAACCAGAACCGGGCCGTCTGAGTCAGCACCTGGCCCTTCAGGGGAATGGACGCGAGGTTGCGGTCGAAGGCGCTGATGCGGTCCGACGCGATGATGATGCGCCGCCCGTCCGGCAGGTCGTAGTTGTCGCGCACCTTGCCGCGATAATGGTTCGGCAGTTCCGGGATGGTCGCGTCCTCGAGGACGTAACCGGCATAGGCTCCAAGGGCTGCTCTATCCACCATGCTCACCTGCCAGGAATGTTCGGACGTGTTCTAAACCGAAATTCCCCGCACGCTAGATGCCAACCGGCGAAAAGATGCTCTTTCCACGCAGGCGGCCGGTGAGGACCTGAGACACCACGTCATCACCGGGCCTGTTCCGGTGACCCCGACGACGAATGGCGTGGTGCTCTGCTGATCGGGATGGCCGGGGCGAGCCCGGCCATGACGAATGGTGGCGGGTGGTGCCCTCTACTGGCCGGCCCTCGCGTCCCGGCGGTAGGTGGCGTTGACGCCCGAGAGGGTCACGGAGGTCTCGTAGCCCTGGGCGTCGATGATGGTCCATTGCTTGAGCGTGTTGGCCCGGCTGTCGTAGCGCAGGGTGATCTTCGAGGTGCCCCCGAGGGTTGCGCTGTCGTCGAACCGGACCGTCACCACGCCGTCGCGCCCGACCTGCACGTCGCGCACCTTGGTGTCCCGCGCCAGGTCGATGTTGTCCTGGACGAGGAACTTCAAAGGCGTCTGCCCGACCGGATAGACATCGTTGGTGCCGAGCTTCTTGTCGCGGATCGCCACGTTGCGCCCGTCCGAGATCACCTCGAGGGTGCTGGGCGGCGCATAGGCGAAGTGGACCTGGCCCGGGCGGCGCATGGAGAGCGTGCCCTCCGCCTGCTGGCCATTCGGGTTCTTCTGGACGAAATAGGCCGACATCACGTCGAGGCTGTTGAAATAGGCATTGACCCGGTCGAGCCCCTCCTCGGGCGTGCGGGGCCCGGGCGGCGATGTCGGCGTCGGAGCCGAGGAAGGCGCGGCCACCGAGGTCGGCGCCGATACGGTCTGGGCGGGCGTCGCCCGGGCGGGCTTCGGCGGCTCCGCCACCTTGGCCGGAGGCGGCGGGGCGGGCTTGGCCGGTTCGGCCGCCTGAACCGGGGGCTCGGGCGCCGGCTTCTGCGGTTCCGGCACGGCGGCCGGCTTCGTCTCGGCCTTCTCGGTTACAGGTGCTCGCGGCGGCTCGGGCTTCGCGGCCGTCTGCGGCGCGGGCTGGGGCTTGGAGCTCGGCTGAGGCTGCGCGGTCCGCTGGGGCGGGGTCTGCGGCTTCTGAGCCGTCGAGTTCGGCTTGGCCGTCGGCGGCTGCGTCCTGGCCTGCGGCTGCGCCTGGGGCCGTGGGGCGGGCTGCTGGGGAGCAGCCTGCGGAGCCGCCTGTTGGGGGCTGCTCCCGGCGGGGGCCTGCGGCTTCTTGAAGATGCCGTCGAGGAAGCGGGTCAGGGGATCGGGGGATTGCTGGGCCGCGGCCGGAGACGCGCACGCAAGTGCGACGGCAAGAGCAAGGAGACTACGCACGGACGAATGAAGCATGACGCGACTGCTAACCTGAAAAATTACCGTTGCCCGTGCGCAAAAGCACGGCGCGGCAATGCTTTATGGCCCGGATAAGAGGCTGAATGAAGGCATGAGCCTCGCAGACGGGAGCGAGTCGGTCCAGGGCCCTCAGCGCCGCTTCGCTCACGCGGCGTCCGCCAGTTCTTCCTCCTCGGCCGCAGGGCGGACGGGCGTGGGACGCGGCTTGGGCGCACGTGGACGGGACGGTTGCCTCTTCTTGCCCTTGGCCGGCTTGGCCTTGCCGTTCAGCCCCCGCCACCAGCCCTGCCAGCTCCAGGCTCCCGGCCCCACGAGGGCGTAGAACAGGAGAGCGGCCAGGACCCCGAGATGGGAGAGGAACACCGCCTGCTCCGTCTGGCGGTTGAGGCCGGCATAGTCCCAGAAGCGGTGCTGGGTGCCGGTCGTCACCACCAGGGCGGCGATCAGAACGGAGGCGCTCAGGCGCGGCGCGAAGCCGAAGATGAGAGCCAGGGGACCAAAGACCTCGGCGAGCACGATCAGGGTCGCCACCACGTCGCCGTAGGGCATGCCCTTCAGGGTCAGGGCAGCGGCCAGCCCGGAAATGTTGGAGAGACGGCCGATGGCGACCGGCAGGAAGCAGCCTGCCAGCAGCAGGCGGTTCAGCAGCAGAATCCCGTTGACGCCCGATCCCCTGTCCTCGCCCATGCCCTCGTCCTCCCCCTCGCCTGGTCCGGCGGCGCCGGGAATCGGCCCGGCGCCTGAGGAGCATTTGAGGCAGAGGTTCTTAATCGGCTGTTAGCGCCAGCCGGCAATCCACCGCCCGTCAGAGCTTGAGGTTCCGCTCGCGAAGCATGGTCTCCCATTTCAGAGAATGCTCCACGATGGTGGCGAGATCGTCGAGGCGGGGCTCCCATCCCAGCTTGGCCCGGATCCGGGTCGAGTCCGCCACGATCGTCGACGGGTCGCCCGCCCGACGCGGCCCGATCCGGGCCTCGACGGGTTTCCCGGAGACCTTGCGCACCGTCTCGATGACATCCGAGACGGAAAAGCCGTGCCCGTAGCCGCAATTCATGACGAGGCTCTCGCCGCCCTGGTCGAGATGGGTCAGCGCCTGCACATGGGCCGCGATCAGATCGCTCACATGGATGTAGTCGCGGATGCAGGTGCCGTCCGGCGTCGGATAATCCGTGCCGAAGATCTCCATGTGGGACCGCATGCCGAGCGCCGTCTGCACCGCCACCTTGATCAGGTGGGTGGCGTTCGCGGTCGACTGGCCGTGGCGCATCAGCGGATCGGCGCCTGCCACGTTGAAATAGCGAAGGGCCACGTAGCGCATGTCGTGAGCGGCCGCGACGTCGTGCAGCATGATTTCCGTCAGCCGCTTCGAACTGCCATAGGGCGACAGGGGCCCCAGGGCCGCATCCTCGTCGATCGGCTTGTCGGAGGTGTCGCCGTAGACGGCCGCCGTCGACGAGAAAACGAATTTCTCGACGCCTGCGGCCACCGCGGCCGCCATGAGGGAGCGGCTCTTGACCGTGTTGTTCAGATAGTAGCCGAGCGGGTCGGAGACGGATTCCGGCACGATGAGCTTGGCGGCGAAATGCGCGATGGCGTCAATTCGGTGCTGCTGCAGCGTGCGGAGAACGACCTCGTAATCGCCCACGTCGCCGACAACGAGGGGTACGCCCTCCGGAACCGACCAGCGGAAGCCGGTCGAGAGGTTGTCGAAGACGACCGGGTTATGCCCGGCATCGAGCAGCGCCAGAACCATGTGGCCGCCGATGTACCCTGCCCCGCCTGTCACGAGAACGTTCATGAAATCTCCTGAAAACCTGCTCAACTTTTCGCCTGCTGGCTTTATGAGTTCTGGAATTCTAGATCAAGCAAGCCTCAATGGAAGACTGCCGGGCCGATTTTGGAGGGGTGCAGAATGGACGATCGGAAGGAATACTGGTGGGTTCATCACGAAGCCGAGGTGCAGCCGGCCGAGGTCGATTTCGTCGGCGGCATTCCGGTGGGCTTCCGGTTCATCGGCAGGGCCGGGACGATCCCCGCCGCCTCCGCCGAACTGCTCGAGCGGCTGCCCGCCCCGCCGCGCCCCGTCATCAGGCCCCAGGCGCCGCAACCGGCCGCCGCGCAGCCTCAGCGGCGCGGCTCCTGGCTCTGGTTCATCGGCATTCTGCTGCTGATTTTGGTCGCGCAATGCTCGGGAGATCTTTTCGACCTGATCAAATGATCAAAAGTTCCGCCACCATGTGATCCATAGGGGTAGCGGCACCTATCAAAAAGGCTTCATCCCATTCGAGGTAGGATTATACTTCGACGGCATTACACCTCTTCATATCTGTTCGTCCTTTAACTCGGAATTGCTCCACGCGTATGAAATAAAGCCATTTCACTTCGCGGGATCTGCCTATTTAATCCTGGGTAATCAGGCCGATACTGTAGAGGAACACGTCCAGATGCTCATCACTTCCAGCGAGGCGGAAGCCAGTTCCGCCTCGAAGACCCGGACGGGTCGCCTGCCCCTTTTGGAAGAGCCGTTTCGTCGGATCGCCAGACACGCAGACCTGAACGCCGCCGCTTAGCCGGCTGCCATCTCCCACAACAATCGGCTTTCGCAATGCGCGCACTGGAGAGGTTCCGGTGACGATGACGCACGCGATCAGTCCGACTCGGAAAACGCAGACCCATAAGGATTTTTCGATGACTATTTTCGTCAACGGGCCTTCGACCAGCGCATCTGAAAACGTGGCCAAGATCAAAGCGGCCATCGTGGCGGCAAACAAGGAGTATCAAACGACCGGAGTTCAGGTGAAGGTCCAACTCAGCGAGGGCAAGTGGGTTGTTACGGGCGATCAGAACAACGCGTCACGTGGAGCAATCGAGCTTCTCTCAGGTGTTGAGCTGACCGGCTCTGGCAACCGCGGTACGATCATTCAGCTGGAAGACAACTTCAATTCCCGGATCAACGGAATCGTAAGGACAGCATTGACGGATGTCGAGAACGTTAAGATCTCGAATCTTATCATCGACGGCAATCGCGACAAGCAGGCCCTCGGCAGCCATCAGGCAGGCTTCATCTGCGGAGCCAAGGACGATCCAGATGATGTTGGTCCAGCGCGCATTCAGAAGGATATCACCATCGACGGCGTGGAGGTACGAAACTGCACGGCCTACGGTTTCAACCCGCACGAAAAGACCTACAACATGGTCATCCGGAACTCCGTCGCCCACCACAACGGGCTCGATGGATTCGTGGCAGACGCTGTTATTGGGGGCGTCTATGAGAACAACAAGTCTTATGCAAATGACAGGCACGGTTTCAACATCCAGAACGAAACCCTGAACCTTGTCCTGAAGAACAATGAAGCCTACGGAAACGGCTTCCGCTACATGTATAATGGTGAGTTCTCCGGAGGTGCTGGGATCACGATTCAGCGCGGCGATATCCCACCCAAGGGATCGACGACGATTCCATGGGTGTCCGGCGTCCAGATCATCGGCGGCTCTTACTACGCCAACGGCAAGGAAGGCATTCTGGTCAAACTGTCGGACCACGTGACAATCGATGGAGCGACTATCTTCGGCAACATGCGCCAGGGTGTCAAGGTCGAGGGCGCAACCTATACGACACTGAAAAACAGCACGATCTACAACAACGCACAGGATACCAGCGACACCTACGATGAGGTGAACATCCGCTTTCGCCCGGACTTCGAGGATGGCCGTGGCCAGGCACTGCCAAAAACGTACTATGCAACGGACACTCAGGTCCTAGATAACATCATCTACTCAGACGGTGCTATTAGAGCTCGATACGGCATTCGAGAAGAACCCAAGAACGATGATGGCAATCCGGCTACCATAACGTTCATCAGCGGCAACGACGTGGAAGGCGCGTTCTCAGGGCGAATTTCGGCCCCCGGCTACCAAGATGTCTGGATCGGGACAGACGGCAATGACACCATCAGCGGCGGCCCGAATGGCGAGGAACTGCGCGGTCTTCGCGGGAACGATACTTACATCGTGAATCACTCGAAAGATATCGTAATCGAGGAGGCCGACGGAGGAATCGATCATGTGCAGTCGACGACGAACTTCACTCTGAAAGCCAACGTTGAGAACCTCACGATCATCGGAGACAAAGTTTCTTCTACCACCGGAAAAGGCATGAATGGCACCGGAAATGAACTCGCCAACAAGTTGACGGGCAATCATCTCTCCAACGAGCTCGAAGGGCTGGACGGCGACGATACCCTGGACGGCGGAGCCGGCGCTGACAAGCTCACGGGCGGCAACGGCAATGACATTTACTACGTAGACTCTGCCGATGACATCATTATCGAGAAAGCAAACAACGTCGGTGGCATTTCCCTAGGTGGGATTGATACGGTTTACAGCACTGTGAGCTATACACTCTCCGCTCAGGTCGAGAACTTGATCCTCCAGGGATCGGGCAATATCAACGGCACTGGAAACTCGTCGAAGAACGTCATCACAGGTAATTCCGGCAACAACATTCTGGACGGCAAGGGCGGCGAGGACCTGATGACGGGGGGAGCCGGCAATGACACCTATTACGTCTATAACTCAAAGGCTGTTGTCGCAGAGTACGCTGGTGGAGGAACCGACACGATCTATACGACGGTCAGCTACACACTGAGTCAATATGTCGAGAATCTGGTCCTTCAGGGGGATGTCATCGAAGGGGTAGGCAACGAACTCGGCAACTTCATACTCGGAAACGATGCTGCCAATAAGCTCTATGGTCATGACGGCGACGATACACTGCAAGGTGGTCTCGGCAACGACACCTTGGATGGCGGAGCTGGTACCGATACGGCCATCTATTCAGGCGTCGGGGCTGACTACACGTTCGCTCAAACCAATGTAGGCCTCACCGTAACGAATAAGAACGGAGAGGTCGACACGCTCAAAGGAGTTGAAATCCTGCAGTTCTCCGATGGCCGCCTGAACAACGGCGTGTGGGAGGCCAACCCCGTAGCTCCAACCAATCCTGGCACCCCTGCCACGCCAAGCAACCCCGGAACGCCCGGCACTCCGAGCGGTCCGATCGTTTCCGAGGTTCCGACTGAGTTCCGCAACGGCAACTCGAAGGGGAACACCCTCATCGGCAATGACAACATCAACGTCATGAAGGGCCTCGGCGGCAACGACGTGATTAAGGGGCGTGGCGGCGACGACAAGCTCTATGGCGGTGTCGGGAACGACAAGGTCTACGGCGAGAGCGGCGACGATTACGTCTACGGCGACAGCGGCAACGACCGGGTTTATGGCGGCGCCGGCGACGACCGGGTCTATGGCGGCTCCGGCAACGACCGGGTCTATGGTGACAGCGGCAACGACCATGTCTATGGCGGCGGCGGCAACGACACGGTCTATGGCGGCGCCGGAGACGACGTGATCGACGGCGACAGCGGCAACGACATCCTCTACGGCAATGCCGGCAGCGACGCCTTCGTGTTCGCGGACAAGATCGGCAGCGCCAGCACCAACCGCAAGGTGAACTTCGACACGATCAAGGACTTCAACGTCAAGTACGACAGCCTCTGGCTCGACAACGCGGTGTTCAAGAAGCTCGGGAGCGGCACGTTGTCGAACCCGACGCAGCTGAACAAGGAGTTCTTCGTCACCGGCACCAAGGCCAAGGAGAAGGACGATTACCTGATCTACAACAAGAAGACGGGAATCCTCAGCTACGATGCCGACGGGTCGGGCTCCAAGGCGGCGGTGGAGATCGCGCAGCTCTCGAAGAACCTCAAGCTGACCTACCAGGACTTCTTCGTCGTTTGACGACGGGGCCAGATCGAGGTCCCTGCCGGCCAGGCAGGGACCTGTCATCCAACGCCGAAGCACCGGCCCCGCTGTGGGGCCGGTGCTTCGGCTGTTTCCAGGGGCGGGTTTCCGGACGCGACCGGGCCAGGGACGGCTCATCCTGCGGTCTGGGCCGGCGGTCGTTCCCGGACCATAGCCGGTGTACCGCCGTTGGGTGAGGAGAACGGCACGTGACAATCCGGAAGGGGATCTATAAGAACCAACCTGTTTCACGTATAAAAAGAAACAAATATTCTATTATACATCAGAAAGATGCGAAATGGTCGCTCACGGAGCCCTGGACCTGATCGGCAAGACCCCCCTGGTCGAGGTCACGAGACTGGATACCGGTCCCTGCAAGCTCTTCCTCAAGCTCGAGAGCGCCAACCCGAGCGGCTCCATCAAGGACCGTCCGGCCCGGGCCATGATCGAGGCTGCGGAAGCCGACGGACGTCTGAAACCAGGCGGCACCATCGTCGAGGCGACGGCCGGCAACACCGGTGTCGGCCTGGCGCTGGTGGGCGCGAGCAAGGGCTATCGCACCCTCCTCGTGGTGCCGGACAAGATGAGCCGTGAGAAGGTCCTGCACGCCAAGGCCCTGGGTGCCGAGGTGGTGATCACCCGCTCGGACGTGGGCAAGGGCCACCCGGACTACTACCAGGACCTCGCCCAGGCGATCACCGACAAGACCCCGGGGGCCGTCTACATCAACCAGTTCGAGAACCCGGCGAACCCGGCCGCCCACGAGGCGAGCACCGGCCCCGAGATCCTCGACGGGATGGGCGGCGACGTGGACGCCGTGGTGGTCGGCGTCGGGTCCGGCGGCACCCTGTCGGGGGTCGGACGCTATCTGAAGAAGGCCTCGCCCAAGACCGCCATGGTGCTGGCCGATCCCGCCGGCTCGATCCTCGCCCCGCTGGTCGAGACGGGACGGATGACCGAGGCCGGCTCCTGGGCTGTCGAGGGCATCGGCGAGGATTTCGTGCCGCCGAACTGCGATCTCTCCTTGGTCAAGAAGGCGTATTCCATCGGGGACAAGGAGAGCTTCTCGGCAGCGCGCGAGCTGCTGCGCCAGGAAGGCATCCTGGCAGGCTCCTCGTCCGGTACGCTGCTCGCGGCGGCGTTACGCTATTGCCGAGAGCAGACGGAGCCCAAGCGCGTCGTCACGCTGGTATGCGACACGGGCGCCAAATACCTGTCGAAGGTGTTCAACGATGCCTTCATCGCCCAGGAGGGCTGGCTCGACCGCCGCACCACCGGCACCGCGCGCGACGTGGTGATCAACCCGTTCGGCGAGGGCGCCACCATCTTCGTCTCGCCGGCCGAGACCTTGCGCTCGGCCTTTGCCCGCATGCGCTCCTCCGACGTCTCGCAGCTCCCGGTAATCGACGACGGCCGCGTGGTCGGGCTGATCGACGAGAGCGACATCCTGGACGCGCTCGTCGCCCACGAGGGTGCGCCACAGAACGTCTTCGACAAACCGGTACGCGACGTGATGGTCACGCGCCTGCAGACGATGTCCGCCGATGCTCCGGTCAGGGAGCTTCTGCCGCTCTTCGCCGCCGGCCTCGTGCCGGTGATCATGGACGGCGATTCCTTCGTCGGCCTCGCCACCCGCATCGACCTCATCAACTACTTCCGGATCCATCGCTCATGACCGCGCGCAACCAGCTCCATTTCGCAACCCGCTGCATCCATGCCGGCCAGTCGCCGGATCCCACCACCGGCGCGGTGATGATGCCGATCTACGCCACCTCGACCTTCGCGCAGGAGAGTCCCGGCGTTCACAAGGGCTTCGAATACGCCCGCTCGCAGAACCCGACCCGCATGGCGTTCGAGCGCTGCATCGCGGATCTCGAGGGCGGCGCAGCGGCCTTCGCCTTCTCGTCGGGCCTCGCGGCGAGCGCCACCGTGCTCGACATGCTGGAGCACGGCTCGCATATCGTCGCCTCCGATGACCTCTACGGCGGCACGCGCCGCCTCTTCGAGCGCGTGCGCAGGAAGTCGGCCGGCCTCGACATCACCTATGTGGATCTCGGGAACCCGGATGCCGTGAAGGCGGCCCTGCGCCCCAACACCAAGCTCGTCTGGGTCGAGACGCCCACCAACCCGCTCCTGAAGCTCGCCGACCTCGAGGCGATCGCGGCCGCCGCCCGCGGCCACGGCACCTGGCTCGTGGCCGACAACACCTTCGCGAGCCCGTGGGTGCAGCGCCCGCTGGAATTCGGCTTCGACATCGTGGTGCATTCCACCACGAAATACCTCAACGGCCATTCCGACATGGTCGGGGGCGTGGTGATCGTCGGCCAGAACCCGGATATCCGCGAGAAGATCGCCTTCCTGCAGAATGCCGTCGGGTCGGTGTCCGGCCCCTTCGACAGCTTCCTGGCCCTGCGCGGCCTCAAGACCCTGTCGCTGCGCATGGAGCGGCACTGCACCTCGGCGCTTAGGATCGCCCAGTTCCTGGAAAGCCATCACGGCGTGGACGGGGTGATCTATCCGGGCCTCGCCTCGCACCCGCAGCACGAGCTCGCCAAGCGCCAGATGCGCGGCTTCGGCGGCATCATCACGGCCCGCATCGCGGGCGGTCTCGAGGGCGCGACGCGCTTCCTGGAGCGCTGCCAGCTCTTCACGCTGGCGGAGAGCCTCGGGGGCGTCGAGAGCCTGATCGAGCATCCGGCGATCATGACCCATGCCTCGGTACCGGCGGAGGTGCGCGCCGAGCTCGGCATCGACGACGGGCTCGTGCGCCTGTCGGTCGGCATCGAGGATGCGGACGACCTGATCGAGGATCTGCGATCGGCCCTGTCGTAAGCCCACCCCCTGCCCTTGACGTCATCACCGGGCTTGTCCCGGTGATCGCGATTGTTCGAACCGCAACGCATGTCCGTATCGGGATGGCCGGCACAAGGCCGGCCATGACGGCGAGGGTCTGCGGTCCGATGCGTCCCTGGCCGACACGCCCCGATCAAGCAACCGGCGAGAACCGTCCCACGAGCTGATGCCGGTCACCCGGATAGGTGATGCGCGCCTCGGTCACGAAGGCGCCGGCCTGCCAGGTCCGGCGCTCCAGCACCAGGCAGGCGGTTCCCGTCTGAATCTGCAGCCGCTTCGCCATCGCGCTATCGGCGCTGACGGCGCGCACGATATGCTCCGCATCCGTCCACGGCACGCGCCGCAACAGCCAGGTGCCCGGCGGATCGTCCTTGAACGTCTCCTCGTCGGCTTCGGGCACGGTGGCGAGATGGATCAGGCGCTGCTCGAAGGCCTGCGGCACGTCGTCCATGACATGAAGCGTGGACAGGCAGAGCATCTTCGTGCCCGCCGGCTGGCCCGTGCGCTGCGCGGCCGCGGCATCGATGGGCTCGATGGCGCGATGCAGGATCTTGAACTCGTAGTCGATTCCGGCCCTGGCCGCCTCGAGGGCGAAGTCCTGGATCTGCAGCACGGCCTGCTGGCTGCTCGGCTCCGCCACCACCGTGCCGGCGCGGCGCCGGCGCGTGATGAGGCCGTTGGCCGCGAGCGTGGAGAGCACCTTGTTCACGGTCATGCGCGAGCAGCCATATTCGGCCATCAGCTCGTGCTCGAAGGGAATGCGGTGGCCCGGCGGCCATTCGCCGGACATGATCCTGGCTTCGATGTCGTCACGGATGCGCTGGTGCAGATGCTTCATGCGTCACTCATGCCAGAATTCGCGCCATGGCGCGCGCATAGCGGGCGAGGATTGCCCCGCGATTCACGTGCCGGCCGTTCCTGACCACGTCCCGGCCCGCGACCACCACGGTATCGACGGCCGCCTTGCCTGCCACGAACACGTAAGAATCGATCCAGCGATCGCCTGAGACGGCGGCGAGATCCGGATGGTCGGCACCCAGCACCACGAGATCGGCGCGGTGCCCAGCTGCGATCGCCCCGATGCGGCGGCCGAGAACCTGGGCACCACCCGCCAGCGCCGCATCATAGAGGCTGCGGCCGGTCGATTGGCCCTCGTGCCCGGCCAGGACGTTGCGGGCGCGGTGCTTCAGGCGCTGGCTGTACTCGAACTGCTTGAGTTCTCCGGGGGCGGAGATCTCGACGTTCGAGTCGGACCCCACGCCGAACCGGCCCCCGGCCATGAGGAAATCGACACCCTCGAAGATGCCGTCGCCGAGATTGGCCTCGGTGATCGGGCACAGGCCCGCCACCGCGTTGCTCCTGGCGATCCCTTCGACCTCCCGCGAATCAAGATGGGTTGCGTGGATGAGGCACCAGCGACGATCCACAGGCGCATGGTCGAGCAGCCATGCGACGGGGCGCTGCCCCGACCAGGCAAGGCAATCCTCGACCTCCTTGACCTGCTCGGAGATGTGGATGTGGACCGGCCCCTCGCCAGATAGCGCAACGACTGCGCGCAGGCTCTCCGGGGTGACGGCGCGCAGGCTGTGCGGCGCGACGCCGACCACCGCATCGTCGAGATCAGCGACGGCTCGGCGCGCGCCCTCGAGCAGACGGGCATAGCTCTCCGGATCGTTGATGAAGCGCCGCTGGCCGTCGCCGGGCGCGGCTGCGCCGAAGCCTCCCTGGGCATAGAACACGGGCAGCAGCGTCAGACCCATGCCGGTCTCCCGAGCGGCCGCCGCAATGCGGCCGGAGAGTTCCGCGCTATCGGCATAGGCGCGTCCGTCCACATCATGGTGCAGGTAATGGAACTCGGCGAGGGCCGTGAAGCCGCCCTCCAGCATCTCCATCATGGCGAAGGCCGCGATGGCCTCGACGTCGTCGGGCGTCAGGGAGCCGAGGAACCGGTACATCACCTGCCGCCAAGTCCAGAAGCTGTCCCCTTCCGGTCCCCGGGTTTCGGCAAGTCCTGCCATGCCGCGCTGGAACGTATGGGAGTGCAGGTTCGGCAAGCCGGGCAGCGTGATTCCGGCAACGCGCTCGCGACCTTCGGGCGTATCATGCGGCCGAACGGCCGTGATCGTCCCGCCGTCGATATCGACCCCCACCTGCTGCGCCCAGCCTTCCGGCAGCAGGGCGTGATCGAGAATGAGCCTGCGCATGGTGACACCTTCGCTGTTGATGCTTTTCGCTGTTGATGCTTCAGGACCATCGCCGCCAAAATGCCATGCCGGGGCCGGACCATCAGAACCGATCGAATAAGTATAGACAATACCCTCGAACCGCGATTATGTATAGACATTATCGAAACCTCACCGGAGCAGGACCATGCGCTTCGACCGGGTCTGGTTCAACGCCCGACTTGCCACGCTGACAGGGGACGATCTCGGGATCGTCGAGAGCGGCGCCGTCGCCGCGAAGGATGGCCGGATCGCCTTTGCCGGCCCGGCGAACCAGTTGCCCACCGGCTGGGAGGCCGCCGAGCGAATCGACTGCGAACGCCGCTGGATCACCCCCGGCCTCGTCGACTGTCATACTCACCTCGTCTATGGCGGCGACCGGGCGCATGAGTTCGAGCTGCGCCTGAAGGGTGCAAGCTACGAGGAGATCGCCCGCGCGGGCGGCGGCATCGTGTCCACCGTGAAGGCGACGCGTGCCGCAAGCGAGGACGCATTGGTGGCGAGTGCCCTGCCCCGCCTCGATCATCTCATCGCGGAGGGCTGCACCACGGTCGAGATCAAGTCCGGCTACGGGCTCGACTTCGAAACCGAGGCGCGCTCCCTGCGTGCGGCGCGCCGGCTCGCCGGAGAACGGCCCGTTTCCGTCGTCACCACGTTCCTTGGCGCCCATGCGCTGCCGCCCGAGGCGAACGGCGACAAGGATGCCTTCATCGAGAAGATCTGCCGCGACATGCTGCCGGCGCTCGCCCGTGAAGGTCTGGCCGACGCGGTCGACGCCTTCTGCGAGGGCATCGCCTTTTCTCCCGAACAGACCGCCCGCGTATTCGAGGCCGCCAGGGCGCACGGGCTCGCCGTCAAGCTGCATGCCGACCAGCTCTCGAACCTGCACGGTGCGAGGCTCGCGGCCGAATACGGGGCCCTCTCGGCCGATCATCTCGAATACACGGACGAGGAAGGCGCCGCCGCGATGGCGAAGGCCGGCACGGTCGCCGTGCTGCTGCCCGGCGCCTTCTACATGCTGCGTGAGACGAAGGTTCCGCCGGTGGCCGCCTTCCGCGAGGCCGGGACGCGCATGGCATTGGCGACCGATTCTAACCCGGGCACCTCGCCGCTGACGTCGCTCCTGCTCACCATGAACATGGGCGCGACCCTGTTCCGCATGACGGTCGAGGAATGCATCGCGGGGGTCACCCGCGAGGCGGCCCGCGCCCTCGGAAAGCTCGACGAGATCGGCACGCTGGAAGCCGGCAAGTCATGCGATCTCGCGATCTGGACCATGGAACGGCCGGCGGAGCTCGTCTACCGCATCGGCTTCAACCCGCTTCACGCCCGTGTCTGGAGGGGACAGTGACACAGACCATCATGCTTCATCCCGGCTCCGTCGCGCTCACCGACTGGCGCCATGTTTATACGGGCGCGGACGTGGCGCTCGATCCGGATTGCCGCGCCGCCATCGAGGCGGGCGCCAGGACCATCGAGGCGATCGTCGCCAAGGGCGAGCCGGTCTACGGCATCAACACGGGCTTCGGAAAGCTCGCGAGCGTGCGCATCGGCACCGCCGATCTGGCGACGCTCCAGCGCAACATCGTGCTGTCGCATGCGGCCGGCGTCGGCGAGCCGCTGCCGCCCGCCGTGGTCCGGCTCGTCATGGCCCTCAAGCTCGCAAGCCTGGCGCAGGGCGCCTCCGGCGTGCGCTGGTCGACGATCGAGCACCTGACCGCCTGCCTTCAGGCAAACCTCATTCCGGTCATCCCCGGTCAGGGATCCGTGGGGGCGTCGGGCGATCTTGCCCCGTTGGCCCATATGACGGCAGCCCTCATGGGCGTCGGCGAGTTCTTCGTCGACGGCAGCCGCGTGCCGGCCGAAGCGGCTCTCGGACGCGCCGGACTTGCGCCCCTGACGCTTGGCCCGAAGGAGGGTCTGGCGCTTCTGAACGGCACGCAGGTCTCGACCGCGCTCGCGCTGGCTGGCCTGTTCGAGGCGGAGCGCGTGTTCCAGGCGGCCCTCGTCACGGGTGCCCTTGCCACCGATGCCGCCAAGGGATCGGACGGGCCGTTCGATGAACGCATCCAGAAGCTGCGTCGCCACCGCGGCCAGATCGAGGTGGCTGCCTCCCTGCGTGCGTTGATGCAGGGCAGCGCCATCCGCGCTTCGCACCTCACCAACGATGACCGCGTGCAGGACCCGTACTGCCTGCGCTGCCAGCCGCAGGTGATGGGCGCGGTGCTCGACCTGCTGCGGCAGGCCGGCGAGACCCTCGGCACCGAGGCGAACGGCGTCTCCGACAACCCCCTCGTCTTCTCGGAGACGGGGGAGGTCATCTCGGGCGGCAACTTCCACGCGGAGCCGGTGGCTTTCGCCGCCGACATGATCGCCATGGCCCTGTGCGAGATCGGCTCGCTCGCCGAGCGGCGCATCGCCATGCTGGTCGATCCCGCCCTGTCGGGCCTTCCGGCCTTCCTCACCCCGAAGCCGGGCCTGAATTCCGGCTTCATGATCCCGCAGGTGACGGCGGCCGCGCTCGTCTCGGAAAACAAGCAGCGCGCCTATCCGGCGAGCGTGGATTCGATTCCGACCTCCGCCAACCAGGAGGACCATGTGTCGATGGCCACGCACGGCGCGCGGCGGCTCCTGCCGATGGCCGCGAATGCCGCGAACGTGATCGCCATCGAGCTGCTCGCGGCCGTCCAGGGCTGCGACTTCCATGCGCCCATGCGTTCGAGCGAGCGTCTGGAGCGGGCCCGCGCGCTGCTGCGCGGGACGGTGCCGCATCTGGACGACGACCGGCACATGGCGCCCGACATGGAACAGGCCGCCACCCTTGTGGTTTCCGGCGCGCTCGCGAACGCCGTGGGTTCCGACGTGCTGCCGCTCGTGACGGGTGGGGTCCGGGCATGAGCGGTCATCCGGACTGGCTCACGCTCACTCGCGGCGATGCGCCCCTGGTGGTGAGCCTGCCGCATACGGGCACGGAGATTCCCGCCGCGTACGAGCGCGGCCTCGTCTCGCCCTGGCTGGCGCGCAAGGATGCGGATTGGTGGATCGAGCGGCTCTACGGATTCGCCGCCGAACTCGGCGCCACCGTGATCCGAACCACGATCTCCCGCACGGTGATCGACGTGAACCGCGATCCGTCCGGCGTCTCGCTCTACCCGGGACAGGCGACCACGGAGCTGTGCCCGACCACCACGTTCGACGGCGATCCGCTCTACGAACCGGGCACCGAGCCGACCACCGAGGAGATCGCCGAGCGCCGCATCCACTTCTTCGATCCGTATCACGCGACGCTTCGTGGTGAGATCGAGCGTCTGCGCTCCAGACATGACAATGTCGTGGTCTACGATTGCCATTCGATCCGCTCGGTCATTCCCCGTCTCTTCGACGGCACCCTGCCCCACTTCAACATCGGCACCAATGGCGGCACCACCTGCGCGCCGGCCCTGATCGATGCCATCGAGGCGATCTGCGCCGTCAGCGGCTTCGGCCACGTGATCAACGGGCGCTTCAAGGGCGGGTTCATCACGCGCAGCCTCGGGCGTCCCGAAGCAGGCGTTCACGCGGTCCAGATGGAGCTCGCCTGCCGCGGCTACATGAAGGAGCCGCTCGGCCCCGTCGCGGAAGGCGAATGGCCGACGCCTTACGACGAGGACTATGCGGCGCCCATGCGGGCGGCGCTCACCCGCATCCTTCAAGCCTGCCTCACCTTCACCCTGTCCAAAGCCTGATCCGAGGACCCGTCCCATGACCCGCATCGACAACGCCCGCGTGATCCGCGCGCCCCACGGCACCGACCTGTCGGCCAAGAGCTGGCTGACGGAGGCGCCGCTCCGCATGCTGATGAACAACCTCGATCCCAACGTCGCCGAGAAGCCCGGCGAGCTCGTGGTCTATGGCGGCATCGGCCGCGCGGCGCGCGACTGGGAGAGCTTCGACCGCATCGTGGCCGCCCTGAAGAACCTGGAGGCCGACGAGACGCTTCTCGTGCAGTCCGGTAAGCCGGTCGGCGTGTTTCGCACCCATGCGGATGCGCCGCGCGTGCTGATCGCCAATTCCAATCTCGTGCCGCACTGGGCCACCTGGGACAAGTTCCACGAGCTCGATCGCAAGGGCCTGATGATGTACGGCCAGATGACGGCCGGCTCGTGGATTTATATCGGCACGCAGGGCATCGTGCAGGGCACTTACGAGACCTTCGTGGAGGTCGGCCGCCAGCACTACGGCGGCGATCTCTCCGGTCGCTGGATCCTCACCGGCGGCCTCGGCGGCATGGGCGGCGCGCAGCCGCTCGCCGCCACCATGGCGGGCGCCTCCTGCCTGGCGGTCGAGTGCCAGCCGAGCCGCATCGAGATGCGCCTGCGCACAGGCTATGTGGACCGGCGCGCCGACACGCTCGACGAGGCTCTGGCCATCATCGAGCAATCCTGCCGCGACCGGAAGCCCGTGTCGGTCGGCCTCCTCGGCAATGCGGCCGAGGTGTTTCCCGAGATCTACCGGCGTGGCATCCGTCCCGATGCGGTGACCGATCAGACTTCCGCGCACGATCCGATCAACGGCTACCTCCCGAAGGGCTGGACCCTCGCCGAGTGGGAGACCAGGCGCGAGACCGATCCCAAGGCGGTGGAGCACGCCGCCAAGCAATCCATGGCCGAGCACGTGCGCGCCATGCTCGACTTCCACAAGGCCGGCGTGCCGACCCTGGATTACGGCAACAACATCCGCCAGATGGCCAAGGAGGAAGGCGTCGCCGACGCGTTCGACTTTCCGGGCTTCGTGCCGGCCTATATCCGCCCGCTCTTCTGCCGCGGCATCGGACCGTTCCGCTGGTGCGCGCTCTCGGGCGATCCGGAGGATATCTACAAGACCGACGCCAAGGTGAAGGAGCTGCTGCCCGACAACAAGCACCTGCACAACTGGCTCGACATGGCGAAGGAGCGCATCCAGTTCCAGGGCCTGCCTGCCCGCATCTGCTGGGTCGGCCTCGGCGACCGGCATCGTCTCGGCCTCGCGTTCAACGAGATGGTCGCGAAGGGCGAGCTGAAAGCCCCGATCGTGATCGGCCGCGACCACCTCGATTCCGGCTCGGTCGCGAGCCCGAACCGCGAGACGGAGGCCATGAAGGACGGCTCCGACGCCGTGTCCGACTGGCCGCTCCTCAACGCGCTCCTCAACTGCGCGTCCGGGGCCACCTGGGTGTCGCTGCACCATGGCGGCGGCGTCGGCATGGGGTTCTCGCAGCATTCCGGCATGGTGATCGTCTGCGACGGAACGCCGGAGGCGGCCAAGCGCATCGAGCGCGTGCTGTGGAACGACCCGGCCACCGGCGTGATGCGCCATGCAGATGCGGGCTACGACATCGCGGTCGATTGCGCCCACGAGCACGGCCTCAACCTGCCGAGCCTGCGCTGATGGCGACGCGTGTCATCCGCAACCAGGATCTCGTCCGCGTACCTTGGAAGAACGGCCACGGTACCACCGCGGAGGTCGCCGCCTTTCCCGAGGGCTCGGGCTTCGAGACCTTCGGCTGGCGCGTCAGCATGGCGGATGTGGCCTCTGACGGACCGTTCTCGCGCTTTCCGGGGATCGACCGGACTCTGATCGTGGTCGAAGGCGGCGGCATCGAACTCGACGTGGAAGGCGTGTCCTACCGATTGGACCAGGGCACGCCGAAGCTCTCCTTCTCAGGCGACGACATCACCGCCGGGCGCCTCCTGTCCGGCCCGATCCGCGACCTCAACGTGATGACTCGGCGTGAGCAGTTCCGGCATCGGACCCGTTTCGTGGAATCGGGGGTTGCTCTTCTGTCGGAGAACACGGATGCCGCTTTCATCGTCCCGCTCGACGGCTCATTCGACGTGACCGTCGATTCGGCGATCCATTCGCTCGGGAGGCTCGATGCCCTGATGCTGGACGCGACGCAGGATCTGATCGCCCTGTCAGGGACTGGACGCGCGGTTCTCGTGGAGATTGCACCCGACCTCTCGTAGGAGCGCAATTTTTGATCCGGGATGCCCAAAACGGCGGCAAGTCGAAATGTCTATACATTTGACATTGCCGCTCCGGCATGGTGCCATCCGCCCGCTTAAGAGGAACGCTGCCCGGGGACGACAGCGTCCATGGGAACAGCGGGCGGAACGAGCCAGGAAATTGAAGGAACGGAGGCTGCAATGAAGGCGGTATTGGGTGGTTTGGCCGTGTTGGCGCTGGCGGTCGGTTCGGCCTCGGCGCAGGAGACGAAGGTGGCCATCGGCATCTCGGGCTGGACGGGCTTCGCGCCCCTGACGCTCGCCAAGGAAGCCGGGATCTTCAAGAAGAACGGCCTCGACGTCACGATCAAGAAGGTCCCGCAGGCAAGTCGGCACCTCGCCATCCAGTCCGGCGACATCCAATGCGCCGCCACGACGGTCGAGACCTGGATCGTGTGGAACGCGAACGGCGTCCCCACCAAGCAGATCTTCCAGCTCGACAAGAGCTACGGGGCCGACGGCATGGTGGTGAAGAACGACATCGCGTCCATCAAGGACATCAAGGGCAAGCAAGTCGCCGCCTCCGCGCCCGGCACGTCGCCCTATTTCGCCCTCTCCTGGATGCTCAAGAAGAACGGCCTGTCGGTGAAGGACGTGACCGTGGTCAACATGGAGCCGGGCCCGGCCGCCCAGGCCTTCATCGCCGGCCAGAACGACGCTGCCATGACCTACGAGCCTTATCTCTCGTCCGTGCGCGCGGCGCCTCAATCCGGCAAGATCATCGCCACCACGCTCGACTATCCGATGGTCATGGACACCTTCGGCTGCACGCCGAAATTCCTCGCCGACAATCCGAAGGCCGCGAAGGCCTTTGCCGACAGCTACTTCGAAGCACTCGACATGATCGCCAAGGACCAGGCGAAGGCCTACGAGATCATGGGCGCGGACGTGAAGCAGACCGGCGAGGCCTTCGGCAAATCGGCCCAGTTCCTGCGCTGGCAGGACCGCGAAGCCAACAAGAAGTTCTTCGCGAGCGAGTTCAAGACCTTCTCGGCGGAAGCCGCCGACCTGCTGCTCGAGACCGGTATCATCAAGCAGAAGCCGGACATGGAAGCGCTCGCGGATACGAGCTTCATTCAGTAACCCATTCCATATGCGGCGGTCCGCTCGAGTGCAGGCCGCCGCGTCGTTCTATCTTCCCGCGCATCGTCCGGCGTCAATCGCCGGATTGCAGAACAGATCACACATGCCTCGTCCTCTCGAACCGGTCAGCCAGGGCACGCGCGTCGCGCTCGGCATCTCCTTCTTCATCCTGTTCTTCGCCGCCTGGGCCTTCGCGACTCTGGGCGGCTTCGTCTCACGCACCTTCCTGGCCGATCCGATCACCATGGTGCAGGACGGCTGGCTGCTACTCACGCGCTTCGGTTTCCTGAACGATATCGGCGTCACGGTCTGGCGTGTCGTCGGCGGTTTCGTGCTCGCGGCGATCGTCGCCGTGCCGCTCGGCATCATGATGGGCGCCTACAAATCCTTCGAAGCCTTCCTCGAACCGTTCGTATCCTTCGCCCGCTACCTGCCGGCCTCCGCCTTCGTGCCGTTGCTCATCCTGTGGGCCGGCATCGGCGAGATGCAGAAGCTCCTCGTGATCTTCATCGGTTCGGTCTTCCAGATCATCCTCATGGTGGCGGTCGCGGTCGGCAACACCCGTCGCGATCTCGTCGAGGCGGCCTATACGCTCGGCTCCAAGGACCGGGGTGTGGTGAGGCGCGTGCTCATTCCGGCCAATGCGCCCGAGATCGCCGAGATCCTGCGGCTCGTGCTCGGCTGGGCCTGGACCTACGTGATCGTCGCGGAGCTCATCGGCTCCTCGTCGGGAATCGGGCACATGATCATCGACAGCCAGGCGCTTCTCGCGACGGGACAGATGATCTTCGGCATCATCGTGATCGGCGTCATCGGCCTCATCTCGGACTTCCTGTTCAAGGCTCTGAACCGCTCGCTCTTCCCCTGGAGGCTCGCATGACCGGCACGATCCTCCAGATCGACAACGTCTCGCGCGTGTTCCCGGGCGTGCGCGGCGGCGCGCCCGTGCGGGCGCTCGAGCCCACGAACCTGCAGGTGGTGCAGAACGACTTCATCACCATTCTCGGCCCGTCCGGCTGCGGGAAATCCACGCTCCTGCGCATCGTCGCGGGCCTCGACCGCCCGAGCGGCGGCCGCGTGCTGCTCAACGGCCGCGGGATCAAGGGACCGGGCGCGGATCGGGGCATGGTGTTCCAGTCCTACACCCTGTTCCCGTGGCTGACGATTGCCGAGAACATCGCGTACGGCCTGCGCGAGAAGGGCATGGCCAAAGCGGAGCGCCAGGACATCGTCGCGTCGTACACGGACAAGGTGGGCTTGCGCGGCTTCGAGAATCATTATCCCAAGCAGCTCTCCGGCGGCATGCAGCAGCGCACCGCCATCGCCCGGGCGCTCGCCAACGATCCGGACATCCTGCTCCTCGACGAGCCCTTCGGCGCCCTCGACAACCAGACCCGCGGACTGATGCAGGAGCTGCTGCTGGGCATCTGGGAACGCGAGCGCAAGACAGTGCTCTTCGTCACCCATGACATCGAGGAAGCGATCTTCCTCGCGTCCCGCGTCGTCGTCATGTCGGCCCGCCCGGGGCGGATCAAGGCGGACATTCCGGTCGACCTGCCGCATCCCCGCCACTACACCATGAAGACGACGCCGGAATTCTCGAGCCTGAAGGCGCAGCTGACCGAAGAGATCCGCGTCGAGGCCATGCAGGCGGAAGGCGTGCATTGACGCTCGAGGCGGCCGCAGCGCATACAACGTAAGGCCTTTGCGCTACCCTTCCGGGTGAATTGACGCTTCAACCGTCTTCAGGCGACCCTTCGTGTCTGTCATATAGGACAAGGCACGATGCTCAAGCGCCTGTTAGCCGGATCCATCCTGATCGCCAGCGGCATGCCCGCCATGGCCGACATCGTCATCGATCAGGCGATGATCACCGCCGGCGAATTGCGGGTCGTCGGGCGGTTGAGCAAACCGCGACAGGTGTCGATCTTCCTCGACGAGCGCTTCGAGGCGAAATCGGATGCCAGCGGCCGTTTCACCTTCCGCATCCCCTATCATCCCGCCAACTGCATCGTGAACCTGCAGGCGGAGAACGAACAGCGTCAGGCGGTCGTCGGATTCTGCGGTCAACGCGGGCCGGAAGGATCAGGCCCCGCACAGCAATCCGCAGCCGTCACACCGACCGAGCCCGGGCCTGCCGGACCACCCGGGCCACAGGGCGAGCCCGGCCGTGATGGAGCCCCCGGCCTTCAGGGGGCTGCCGGTCCGGAAGGACCAGCAGGTCCGCAGGGGCCGGCGGGCCCTCCCGGCCCGCGCGGAGAGCCCGGACCGACAGGTCCGATCGGGGCGCAGGGACCCGCCGGTCCTCCCGGACCACCGGCGAATACAGAAGCGCGCGCCGTCTCGGAAGGTCAGCCTGGCCCTGCAGGACCGGCAGGTCCGGTCGGCCCTGAAGGTCCGGTGGGACCACCCGGGCCACAGGGGCCGCAGGGGCTGGCAGGTCACCAGGGGCCGCAAGGACCCCAGGGCGTGCCGGGACCGCGCGGCGAACCAGGGACTGTCGGCCCACCCGGCCCGGTCGGACCGCCGGGCCCCATCGGAGCGGCAGGACCGGCCGGCGCCATTGGCCCCGCAGGACCACCAGGACCTCAGGGAGTCGCGGGCGCGATCGGTCCCATCGGACCACCGGGTCCAATGGGCCCAGCGGGCCTTACGGGTCCTGCTGGCCTCACCGGGCCGGCCGGCCCGGCAGGTCCCGAGGGCAAGGCCGGACCAGCCGGAACGATCCTGCGCGTCTTCGTTCAGGAATGCGCCTCGCAGGGCCGGTGCATGGCACGCTGTGAGGAGGACGAGTATCCGATCAACGGCACATGCAACCGCGGCGACCGTTTCGACATGGATGAAGCCGGCGTCTACTGCTTCTCCACCGGCGACAGCCCGAAAGGCATGATCGCCCGCGCCATTTGCGCGAAGAAGTGAACGGCTGGATCAATCGCAAACGGGTCCCGGGGCGAGCCCCCGATTACCCCCGATGAGGCATGATGCAGGGACGCTATTGCGTCGCGTGACTGTCCTTGGACCGCGTCGCGGTGTCGCCCGCGAGCCTCGGAGCGAAGCTGCTGTTAAGCGGATGCGGGTTCCATGTGGCGTCTGACGACGAGACGACTTTCAGCCCCCCGAACCAGCGCTGCCTGAAGCGGGTCGCGGCTCTCAGGTCGTCGAAGCCCACCAGCCCCCATTCGTCGAGCAGGTGGTAGAACTCCCAGTCGCTCTCCTGCTCGTCGAGCCAGCGGACCACCTCGGGCTTGAGGTCTCGCCCGCTCTCGTTCCAGACCAGCCAGTCATTGACCATGAAGACATAGGGCCAGAGCTTGGCATAGGCGTCGATTCCATAGCAGGCCGATGACGCCATCTCGGCGTCGCGCCACTTTGCGGCAACGGTCTTTTTCAGCTCGTCGAGGTTCGTCATTGGCCATGTCTCGAACTATATTACGTTATTGACGATAGCACATAGGTGTAACCCAAGAGTAGTAGAAAATGTTTCAACGCTCTGAATTGAAGTCCAAGGCGCATGCACTCTTGTGGCGGTTACATGTGGACTGCCGCGTTTCTCAAGCTCATCTATGGAAATGATCCTAAGACCCCTCCTATCCAATAGTGGTATTGAAGCGAATAAGATCAATCGGTTGCCTCTTCTCATAAGTGGTAAGCCGAAAGAGAGAGGGAACGAATACCTCTTTTGGTACCTATCTGATTAAAGGTGCAGGGAGACTTGCATGACGCCAGACCAGGTCGAACTTGTCGCGCAGGCGTTCTACGGCGCAGAATACCCAGGCGACTGGGGCGATGCTTCCGAGGCTCTGCAAGAGCAATTCAGAGATCTCGCCCGCACGGCCATCCTGCTCCTGCATCGACAGACGTCCCGCAGCCTACTATCTTCTCTCATCATGGCGAAGGTTCTCGAACCTGCCCGCGAAGACGACGTCGTTCAGCTTCCATCCTGAACGCATCGACAGGCCGTCGCGAACCTCTCGATAAACCCTCACGAACCTCCATGTTTGGATGGGAAGGCCACGTCAGGGCCATGCTATCGTTGCAACATATCGCTACGTCATAGCAGGTCCGTTCCATGCCACCTCCGACAAGAAAGCTCGCACTGGCCGCGGCATCCCTCATGGTTCTCGCCGGGTGTCAGAGTTCCGGCCCCATGGCGTCGGCAACGTCTCCAGGCGTGAGCGTCGGTGAGCCGGGATCGGCCTCGGCAAGGGTCCACGCCGAACTGGACGCCGAAGCCCGCGCGCTCGGCAACGCCCAGGGCGTTGCCGCCATGGCGGCATCCATGGACAAGACGGGCGCAGCTTCCATTCCCCTACTCATCGGCGTGAACGCTTCCAACGCGGCTTACCAAGCCAGAAGCGAGGCTCGCGTCAAGGCAGCCGAAGAAGAGGATATGCAGGCGACATACAGGAAATACGGCATGAACCCGGACGGAACGCCGTCAGGCCGACCGGGGCCAGGATCGGCGGCACAATAGACACGCCGGTGCGGCCCCGTCACTCCGCCACGGGAACCGTCAATCCGACCTTGATGCGGTCCATGGCAACCAACGTGCGGAACCGCTTCACGTTGTTGTTTCCGAAGAACAGCCGCCGTGTCAGCGCCTCATAGGCCGTCATCGTCGGCACCACGACGATCAGCACGAAGTCGGCCTCTCCGGTGACGTAGTAGCACTGCTGTACCTCCGGAATGGCAGCGAACTCCCGCTTGGCGGCATCGATCAGCTCGGCGGTCTCGCTGATCACCTCGACCTCAACCACGATCGTGATCGACGGCCCCAACCGCGCTGGATCGACGACCGCGACATTGGCCGTGATGACACCCGCCTCCTCCATGCGTCGGATGCGGCGCTGCACGGCCGGTGCCGACAGGTTGACGGCCTCGCCGATCAGCCGCTGCGGCGTGGCGTTATTCCGCTGAAGAATGGCCAGGATAGCCCGATCATGGCGATCCAGGGTGATCGACGGCAAGGACCTGGACACGGAAACTCCTGGGAATGAAAAAAACTTGCGTATAAGGGCCTCAGATAGAGCGCATCTCTCGTCGGCATTGCAATATCTTCCCGCCATTCGAGGCACGAGGGCGGCGATGTTTCTCTCCAACAGGCACTCCGACTACCACATGCCGCTCGATCCGGCGGATGCCGAGACCCTGAGCGTGAAGGCCGCCGAGGACGTCGAGCGGCATCTGCTCCACCGCGCCAACCATGCTCCGACGCCCCTTCGCACACTTCCGATCCTGGCGGCCGAACTCCGCGTGGGTGCGGTCCATATCAAGGACGAAGGCTTTCGCCTGGGCCTCGGCAGCTTCAAGGCACTCGGCGGATCGTACGCGGTCATCCGGCTCGTGCGGGAGGATGCGAGCAGGCGGCTCGGACGAGCAGTCGATATCGCCGACCTCCGGTCGGCGGACGTTCGTGCGATCGCGGCCGGCATGACTTTCGCCTGCGCGACGGATGGCAACCACGGCCGCTCGGTCGCCCAGGGCGCGCAGCTCGTGGGGGCCAAAGCCGCCATCTTCGTGCATGGCGGCGTCAGCGACGAGCGGGTGGCGGCCATCGCGCGCTTCGGCGCCGAGATCATCCGGGTCGCTGGCACCTACGACGACTCGGTCGCCGAGGCTGCCCAAGTCGCGGCCGCGCGGAACTGGATTGTCGTGTCGGATACGTCCTGGCCCGGCTACGAGCGGATCCCTGGGCTGGTCATGCAGGGCTACACGGCCATGGTGCGGGAAGCCCTGCGCCAGCTCCCCCGACCACCGACCCATGTCTTTGTGCAGGCCGGTGTCGGCGGCGTCGCTGCCGCCGTAGCGGGACATCTCGCCCTCGTGCTCGGCGACCGGCGGCCGACCTTCGTGGTGGTCGAGCCCGCGCGGGCTGCCTGTCTGCTGGAGACTGCCAGGGCGGGACGACCGGTCAAGATCGAGCATGGCGAGCCGACCGTCATGGCGATGCTCGAATGCTACGAGCCGTCCCTCGTCGCTTGGCGCGTGCTTCGTCGCGTGGCGGATGCCTTCATGACCGTCGACGAGGATGACGCCGTCGGGGCGATGAGGCGCCTTGCCCGCCCTGCCGGAAGCGATCCGGCCATCGTGGCCGGCGAGAGCGGCGGAGTGGGCCTGGCCGGCCTCGTCTGCGCGGCGGCCGATCCAGGGAGCAGGGCAGCACTTGGCCTCGATGAGGCGTCCCGCGTGTTCCTCATCAACACCGAAGGGGCCACCGATCCGGAGCGCTACGCCGATTTGGTCGGGATGCCGCCTGACGACGTGGCAACCACCACCAAGGGAGCAGATGCGTGACACCACTTTCCATCAACGCGGAGCGACTGCTCGGACGTCTGCGGGATCTCGGGCAGATCGGTCGAGACGATGATGGCCGGCTTGTGCGGCTCGCCGCCTCCGATGCCGACAGAGCCGGCCGCGACGCCCTCGTCGCCTGGATCCGCGCCGCAGGATTGGAGGTCGTCGTCGACCGCATCGGCAACATCTTCGGGATCTGGAGCAACGACGCGAATGCGGAGCAGGCTCCCGCCCTGCTCGGTTCGCATATCGACACCGTCATCGACGCGGGCATCTATGACGGTTGCTACGGCGTCCTGTCCGGGCTCGAAGTTATCGAAACCCTGAAGGCTGCCGGGTACGCCCCGACGCGGCCGATCGCGGTCGCCGCGTTCACGAACGAGGAAGGCGTGCGCTACGCGCCCGACATGATGGGCTCGCTCGTTCATGCGGGCGGCCTCTCCGTCGACGAAGCGCTGGCGACGATCGGCACCGACGGTACTGTTCTCGGGGCCGAGCTGGAGCGGATCGGCTATGCCGGCACCGAGGAGCCCGGCTTCCTCAGGCCGTACGCCTATGTCGAGCTGCACATCGAACAGGGATCCGTTCTGGAACGCGAGGGCGTGTCCGTCGGCGCGGTCGAGAACCTCCAGGGCATCTCCTGGCAGCGCATCACCATCGAGGGCGAGGCCAACCATGCCGGAACGACGCCGATGGCGATGCGCCGGGACGCAGGCCACGCGGCGGCGTGCGTGGTCACATTTCTGCGCGATCGGGCCCTCAACGCGAACTCGCCCACCGTCGCGACGGTGGGCTGCATGAGCTTCGAGCCGAATGCGATCAACGTCATTCCCTCCCGCGCCATCTTCACGGTCGACCTGCGCGATCCCGACGGGGAGCGGCTCCGGACCGAGGAAGCCGCTCTTGCCGACTACCTGAAGGAGTTGGCCGCCTCCGAAGAGGTCACGATTGCGGTGGACAGGTTGGCGCGGTTCGAGCCCGTGACCTTCGATCGGAACATCGTAGCCCTGATCGAGGGTGCTGCCCGGGAACGCGGTCTGGCCGTGAAGCGCATGACATCGGGCGCCGGCCACGACGCCCAGATGATCGCCCGGATCGCGCCGGCGGCGATGATCTTCGTGCCGAGCATCGGCGGCATCAGTCACAATCCCCGCGAGCACACCCCGGACGCCGATCTCGTCGCGGGCGCCAACATCCTGCTCGACGTGGTCGCCCGCCTCGCAGCCCGGTAAGGAGAACCCCATGGCCCTGGATCTGGATGCCCTCCAACGGGAGATGACCGCCTGGCGGCGTGACCTGCACGCTCATCCGGAATTCGGCTTCGAGGAAAAGCGAACGAGCGCCTTCGTGGCCGCGAAACTGCGCGAATTCGGTCTCAACGACGTCGCCGAGGGTATCGGCGGAACAGGTGTCGTCGGCACGCTGACGCGAGGCAGCGGCAATCGGGCGATCGCCCTTCGGGCCGATATGGACGCGCTGCGCATCACGGAGCAGAACGCTTGCGACTATCGTTCCCAGAACCTCGGTATCATGCATGCCTGCGGCCATGACGGCCACACCGCCATGCTGCTGGGGGCGGCGAAGCTCCTGGCCGAGGATGGCGGCTTCGACGGCACCGTGCGTTTCGTCTTCCAGCCCGCCGAGGAATGGGGCAAGGGAGCGCTCGCCATGCTGGCCGACGGATTGATGGAGCGGTTCCCGTTCGAGGAGATCTACGGTCTGCACAACATGCCGGGTCTGCCGGTCGGGCATTTCCAGACGCGCCCGGGGCCGATCATGTCGGCGGAGGACAATTTCGAGATCGTTCTCAAGGGCGTCGGCGGACATGCCGCCCGCCCGCACTGGGGCAGCGAGGTGCTGGTCGCCGCCTGCGCCACCGTCATGAACCTCCAGACCATCGTGTCGCGCCGCCTCAGCCCGACCGATGTCGGCGTCGTATCGGTGACCGAGCTCACCACGGACGGTACCCGCAATGCCCTGCCTGGGCTCGCACGCATCCTGGGCGACGCCCGCAGTTTCCGGCCCGAGATCAGCGCCGGGATCGAGAAGCAGATGCGCGTCATCGCGGAGGGTACGGCGCTGACCTACAACGTCGCCGCCGAGGTGACCTACACGCGTGAATTCGTGCCGACTCTGAACGATGCGGCCCTGGTGGACGAAGCCTTCGCGGCCGCGCGAACCGTGTTCGAACACGACCATGTCGCAACGGCGCGCGAGCCCATGACCGGCTCCGAGGACTTCGCCCGCTTCCTCGAACATGTGCCCGGATGCTTCGCCTTCGTCGGCAACGGCGAGAGTTCCGCGCCCCTGCACAATCCGGCCTACGACTTCAACGACGAGGGGCTGCTCTTCGGCGCGTGTTTCCACGCTGCGATCGCCCGAAAGCGTCTCCCGTCGGCCTGACGTGACCGAGCCGACACGATGTCGATGACGACGACCCGCTCGAACGAGCGATGCGGCCTCACGGTGCCTCGAACAATGCGACGCCGTCGCGAGCGATGACCTTTCCGCCCTTCAGCACCATCCTGCGCGGACGGCGGCTGACGACGGCATCTGCCAGAGTCTCACCCTCGACAAGAACGAGATCGGCTCTGTCGCCGGTGTTGAGACCGTAATCGTCCAGGCCCATCATCCGCGCACCGCCATGGGTACATGTGTCGAGCGCCAGCGCCACCTCGTCGTCGCGCCGGAGATTGTTGCGCAAGCCCACGAGCACGGCGCGCTCCAGCATGTCCGGGTTGTTGTAGGGGCCCCAGGTATCGCGCACGCCGTCGGTGCCCGCCGCGACGACGATGCCCGCCTCCACCAGACGCTTGACCGCAGGGGCTGGTCTCGAGGCGGGCGCCGTGGTCAGGATGTGGATCCGAGCCTCGGCCAGGGCGTCGATCAGCGCCGGGACGTAGTCCTGATCGGCCATGCCGAGGCAGAAGGCGTGGCTGATCGTAACCTTCCCCTGCAGACCCAGCGCCTTCGTGCGCTCGATGATGAGCTCCATGGAAAACGCCCCCAGCTCCGCCGGTTCATGGAGATGGATGTCGACCGGCACGCCATGGCGCTCGGCGAGCCCGAACACGGCGTCGAGATGCCCCTTCGGGTCGCGGTCGATGGCTGCCGGATCGAGACCTCCGACCACTTGGGCGCCAAGCTGAAGGGCTCTGTCCATGAGTTCGACCGTGCCGGGCCGGATGAGCATGCCGCTCTGCGGGAATGCGACGAGTTCGATGTCGATCATGTCGCGGTAGCGCTCCCGCGTCTCGAGAACGCCTTCGATGCCCGCGACGCCAACCTCGGTGTCCACGTCGACGTGGGTCCGGATATGGGTCGTTCCGAGGGAGGCGGCGAGCACGGCCTGCCGGGCCGACTGGCGGGCCGGATCGATTCCGAGAACCCGACGTTGCATCCGCTCGTTCTCGATCTTGTCGATCAGGCGCGGTCCGACCTCGTTGCGGTACCAGCCCATCCCGAGGAGCGTCTTGTCCATGTGGGTATGAGCCTCCACGAGGCCCGGGATCATGATCGCCCCGCCCCCGTCCAGGGTCTCCGCGCCGCCCTCGACCTCTTGTCCGTAACCGGCAATCCGCCCCTCGCGGATCATCACCGAGGTCGCCTCTCCGCCCATCGGGCGCACGTTGCGGATCACCAGGGTATGCATCAGCAGCCTCGCTTCTTACGTCTGTTTCCATCCGGCATTGGCCAAGGGCCTTGCCGGTTCGTCTACTTTGTATACAATGTTGAATACAGAATGCCAACGAAAACTCCTCTTCCTGCGCGGGGAGTTTTGTGGAACATAGTTCGTCCTTAGTCCTTCGAGTTGCCCAGCACGCTGTCATGAACGCACCGGTCAGAAAGCCAAAATCAGCCACCGGCACCCGAAGCGAGTCCGTCTATGCCGGGCTTCGCCGCGCGATCATCGAGCAGGCCCTGATGCCGGGCGACAAGCTGACCGAGGATCTGATCGGCGACCGGTTCGGCGTCAGCCGGACGATCGTCAGAACCGCCCTGGCCCGCCTCCATGCCGAGGGTCTCGTCGACATGCAGCCGAACAAGGGGGCTACCATCGCTCAGCCGAGCCTGTCAGAAGCCCACGACGTCTTCGAGGCGAGAATGTGCCTTGAGCGTCAAGTTCTTGTTCGGCTTGCGAAAAAGGTGACGGATCAGGATATCGAGAAATTGCAGCAGCATGTGGCGCTCGAGGCCAAGGCCAATGCGCATGACGGCCCCGCGGCAATACGTCTGGCGGGAGAGTTCCACATTCTGCTGGCCTCCCTCTCCGGCAACGGCGTCCTTGCGCGCTATGTGGACGAAGTGGTGTCGCGCTGCTCGCTGATCCTAGCCCTCTACGGCAGGCCGCATTCCTCGGATTGCTCCATCAACGAGCACCAGCAGATCATCGACGCGCTCCGGACGGGCAACAGCCAGGCTGCTGCCGATGCGATGGAGCACCATCTCAAGGCGGTGACCGACAGGGCGCTGCTGTCCTCGAACTCCGACCGGCACCGCGACATCCGGTCCATTCTGGACCGCTACGCGTCCTGACGTCGGCCTGCCGGTTCTCAGCCGATCCCATAGACATTGGAAAACCTTCGCCGCTTGGTCACTGAGCCGGGCCTGCCGGCATTTGCGCCTGCGGGTGGTGAATATTCGGTCAAGAGCAGAATTGACGCCCTCATTTTTGTATGCAAATTTCGACTCCATTGTATCCAATAAAGAATCCATTCCAGAGGATCTGTGGAGGCCGAAATGAACACCAGACTCGCTGCCAGCCTGACGATCGCCGGCGTCCTGATCGGGATGCCGGCAGAGGCCAAGACCCTGCGGTGGGCCTCGCCCACGGACATCACCACACTCGATCCCTACGCCCATACGGAGAGCTTCACCACGAGCATGCTCCACCACGTCTTCGACCCGCTGGTGCGCCGCGGCCGCACGCTCGAGCTTGAACCGGCCCTGGCGGTAAGCTGGAAGACCGTGAAGCCGGACACCTGGCGCTTTGAGCTGCGCCGGAACGTGAAATTCCACAACGGGAACCCATTCACGGCGGACGACGTGGTGGCCTCGATCAGCCGCATCCTCGATCCCGGAGCCCGGGCCCGCGGCAACCTGGCGACCGTGGTCAGGGCGGAAAAGGTCGACGACTTCACGGTCGACATCGTCACGCAGGGACCCTATCCGCTTCTCCTCAACGATCTCGCCGGCATCTACATCCTCGACAAGGAATGGATGGAGGCCAACGGCGCCCTGAAGCCCGGCAACATCGCGACCGGCGTCACGACGGCCGCATCGACCACCGCCGTCGGCACCGGGCCGTTCAAGGTGGAATCGTACAAGCCGGACGCTGGCACGACCTTCGTGGTCAACCCGGACTGGTGGGACAAGCCCCAGCACAACCTCACCCGCATCGAGTTCAAGCCGGTGAAGTCGGACGCAACCCGAGTCGCGGCTCTCCTGTCGGGTGAACTCGACCTGATCGCCCCGGCGCCGCTCCAGGATCTCCAGCGGATCTCCGCATCTCCGGGCTTCAAGGTCATCGAGGAGCCGTCGCTCCGCCTGATCATGCTCTCGCTCAATGTCCGTCCCGAGCTGAAGGCCATGCCGGGCCAGAAGAACCCGCTGCTCGACGTCAAGGTGCGTCAGGCCATGTGGCATGCCATTGATCTCGAGACGATCAAGAAGCGGGTTATGCGCGACAAGTCGCGGACGACCGGAACGCTCGTCGCACCGCCGGTCCCGGGCTACGCGAAGGAGAACGACGTGCCTCTGGCCTATGACCAGGCCAAGGCCAAGCAGCTCCTGGCTGAAGCCGGTTATCCAAACGGTTTCAAGACCAAGCTGAACTGCCCGAACGACCGCTACATCAACGACGAGCAGACCTGCGTGGCGATTGCGTCCATGTGGGCGAAGGTCGGCATCCAGGCGGAACTCCAGACCGAGTCCCGCGCCACCTACTTCCCGCGCCAGGACCGCGGCGAGTTCGATGTTTCGATGGTGGGCTGGGCAACCTTGCCGCCCATGGACGGCTTCAGCGTGCTCTCGTCCCTGCTCACCGAGCAGAAGGACGGCTATGGCGGCTCCAACGCGGGCACCTACAGCAATCCCAAGATCGAGGAGCTGACCCGAAAGGCCGCCGTCGAGCTCGACGAGACCAAGCGCCGCGCCATGCTGGCCGAAGCGCTCAAGGTCGCACGGGACACAGTGGCCTACATCCCGCTCCACCAGCAGCCGCTGGCCTGGGCGGTCCGCGACGGCGTCGACGTTCCGCAGTTCCCGGACGAGTACGTCCGCCTGTGGTTCGCGACGGTCAAGTGAACCCGCAAGTCAACCCTTTGGAGACGCGCGGCTCGCCTGATCCGGGCGGGCCGCCGGGGAAGCACCCATGTTCAAAGTCCTCATCTCCCGGCTGGGTCAGGCAGCCCTCGTGATGCTCGTCGTGTCGGCGGTGTCGTTCGTGATGTTCCGCTATGTGGGCGATCCCGTTGCGACCATGTCGCGCGAGAACGCCTCCGTGGAGGAGAAGGCGGAGCTCCGGCGCTCCCTCGGCCTCGATCAACCGCTGGTCGTCCAGAACGGCCGCTTTCTCGGCCGAACCCTGAGCGGCGACCTGGGCATCAGCTACCGCAATCAACGTCCGGTCACCCAGCTCATTGCCGAGAGGCTTCCCGCGACGCTGGAGCTGGTGCTGGTCGCGACGGTCCTGTCGCTTGCCCTCGGCATCCCGCTCGGGGTGCTCTGTGCCCTCAGGCCGAACGGCGTTGCCGCGCGGCTCGTGCAGGCCCTTTCGCTCATCGGGATCTCGACGCCGACCTTCGTGACCGGCATCGTGCTCATTCTGGTCTTCGCCGTGTCTCTGGGCTGGCTGCCCTCCTTCGGACGGGGCCAGGTGGTCGATCTCGGCTGGTGGTCGACAGGCTTTCTCACGGCAAGCGGCCTCAAGTCTCTTCTGCTCCCCGGTATCACGCTTGCTCTGTATCAGCTCACTCTCATCATGCGGCTGGTGCGGGCCGAGATGATCGACGTGCTGTCCAGCGACTACATCCGCTTCGCGAAAGCCCGGGGATTGCCTACACGATACATTCACTTCCGGCTCGCCCTCCGGAACGCCCTCATGCCCGTCATCACGGTGACGGGCCTGCAGATAGGCTCGCTCATCGCCTTCGCCATCGTGACCGAGACGGTCTTCCAATGGCCGGGGATGGGCCTCCTGTTCATCCAGGCTGTGAGTTTCGTCGATATCCCGGTCATGGCCGCCTACCTGCTGTTCGTCGGCCTGCTCTTCGTCCTCATCAACGCCGTCGTCGATATCCTCTACGCGGTGGTCGATCCCCGCCTGCGCGCGAGGTCCGCATGAAAACGCTCGCTTCCACTCCCGGCCTGTTCCTTCGATTGGGCGCTCCGATCTCGGTCATCGTCGCTGCAATCCTCGCCCTGCTCATTATCGCGTGCGCGCTGCTGGCATCCTGGATCGCCCCTTACGATCCCACCGATCTGGCTTCCTTCGAGCTGATCAATGCCGAACTGCCTCCCGCCTTCGTGACCGACGGGGATCCGCGCTTCCTCCTCGGCACCGACAATCAGGGGCGCGACCTCCTCTCCGCCATGCTCTACGGTGCGCGCGTGTCCATCGCCATCGGCGGCGGCGCGGTCCTGCTGGCGGCCACGCTCGGGGTCACGCTGGGCCTTCTCGCCGGCTATTACGGCGGCAAGGTCGATGCCCTGATCATGCGGATCGGCGACGTGATCCTGAGCTTTCCCACGATCCTGCTGGCCCTTCTCGTCAGCGGCATCGCGCGGGCGATCTTCCCGGGCGCGGCGACAGCCGAATGGGCGCCCCTCATCCTGATCTGCGCCATCGCCATTCATGAATGGGTGCAATATGCCCGGACCGTCCGGGCCGCCACCATGGTGGAGACGGCGAAGGACTACGTGCGCGCCGCAAAGGTCATTGGCCTGCCGCCGCGGCGGATCATGCTGCGGCATATCCTGCCGAACGTGATGAGCTCGGTCCTCGTCATCTCCACGATCAATCTCGCGGCCGCCGTGCTCACCGAGGCGACCCTTTCGTTCCTCGGTGTCGGCATGCCTCCCACCTATCCGTCGCTCGGCACCCTCATCCGGATCGGCAACGAGTTCGTGTTCTCGGGCATCTGGTGGATCGCCATGTTCCCGGCGCTTGCCCTCGTGATCCTGGTTCTTGCCGTCAACATCGTCGGCGACTGGCTCCGCGACCGCTTCAATCCCAAGTTGAGGGTCAAACGATGACCGCGCCATCCACTCCCGTGCTCGCCATCGACAGCCTGCGGGTCGAGTATCCTCTCGCCAGCGGAGAGGTCTTCACGGCCGTCGAGAATGCGTCCCTCATCATCCGCCCCGGCGAAATCCACGCCCTGGTTGGCGAATCCGGCGCCGGCAAGACGACCATCGGCAACACCGTGATGGGGCTTCTCGAGAAGCCCGGACGCATCGCGGCCGGCACCATTCACATCGACGGCAGGAAGTTCGACGCGGCCAAGGGATCGGCCGCCGGCATCGTTCTCGGCCGCGATGTCGGGGCCGTGTTTCAGGACCCGATGACGAGCCTGAATCCGCTCTTCACGATCGAGAGCCAGCTCACGGAGGCGATGCGCTTCCATCTCAGGCTCGGCAAGGCGGCTGCCCGGGTTCGCGCGCTCGAACTGCTGGAATCGGTCGGGATCCCGGAGCCGCGGCGGCGCCTCAAGGCCTACCCGCACCAACTGTCCGGCGGCCAGCGCCAGCGTGTCGTAATCGCCGCCGCCCTGTCCTGCAATCCCAAGCTCGTGGTCGCGGACGAGCCGACGACAGCCCTGGACGTGTCGGTCCAGGCTCAGATCCTCAAGCTTCTGCGCGATCTGGCGGACAGTCGCGGCATCGGCATTCTGCTGGTCACGCACAACATGGGCGTCGTCGCTCAGATTGCCGATCGCGTCACGATCATGCATCGGGGCAAGGTCGTCGAGACCGGCACGACCGAGGAGGTTCTGCGCCGGCCGAAGGCGGCCTATGCCAAGGCCCTGATCGGCGCCGTCCCGCGCATCGATCAGCGTCTCGACCGGTTCCCGGTTCTCGGCGACGAGGGCAAGGGCCGCGCCGAGGAGGCTCGTGCGGAATTGCGCGCGAGGGCCCAAGGCCCGGAAGCCGGTGCCGATTCATCGCCCATCCTGTCCGTCGAGAACCTGTGCGTCGACTATGTCACGGGCGGCTGGATCCCGGGTTCGCGCGGGCGGCAGTTTCGCGCGGTGGACGACGTGTCCTTCTCGGTCCGCAGCGGCGAAGTGTTCGGCCTCGTGGGAGAATCGGGCTGCGGCAAGACCACGATCGCCAATGTCGTGGCGGGGCTCGTGCGTCCCTCGGAAGGCCGCGTGCTCTACCGGGGCCAGAGCATCGCGGGCGACGGCGCGACCCGGCGGATCGGACCTTTGCGGCAGGCGATCCAGATGATCTTCCAGGACCCCTACTCGTCGCTCAACAGTCGCATGCGCATCGGATCGATTCTGTCCGAGCCGATCCTGTTCTACCGGCTCGCCAACACCCGCGCGGAGGCCGAGAGCGATGTCGCACGGCTCATCGAAGCCGTCGGCCTCGAGGCGGAGGCCGCGCAGCGCTTCCCGCATGCCTTCTCCGGCGGCCAGAGGCAGCGCCTCTCCATCGCCCGAGCCCTGGGCGCCCGTCCGAAGCTCATCGTCTGCGACGAGCCCACATCGTCCCTCGACGTTTCGGTCCAGGCGCAGATCCTCAACCTGTTGAAGGACCTGCGCGACGCCACCGGCCTCACCCTGTTGCTCATCAGCCACGATCTCGCCGTGGTGCGCCAGATGTGCGACCGCGTCGCCGTGATGCGCCAGGGAAACCTGCTGGAACAGGCAGACTCGGAATCTCTCTTCGACCGGCCGCAGCATCCCTACACGCAGGAATTGCTGTCGCTCGTCCCCACCCTCGACCGCATCCGCGGCGAACCCAAAGCCGCCTGACCGACCGGAGCATATGGCATGGCCGACATCATCATCACCAACGGCATCGTCGTCACGATGGACCCGGAGCGCCGGGTCATCGAGAACGGCGCGGTCGCCATCGAGAAGGACCGCATCGTCGCCGTCGGGACGACCGATGAGATCCTCACGGATCATCAGGCCGCCACGGTGATCGACGCCAGCCGCAAGATCGTCATGCCCGGGCTGATCGACGGGCACGCCCATGCGGGCCACGGCCTCATCAAGACGATGGGCGGCGGCAATGGGGACGAATGGTACGAGGCTTGCCATCAGGCCTATACCGTTGCGTCGACGCCGGAATTCTGGCGGGCCGAAGCCCGGTTGGCGGCGCTCGAGCGCCTGCGGTTCGGCGTGACGACGGGCGTCTCCCTACTGGGCGGCGGCGACACGATTCTGCGCACCGACGAGCCGGTTTACGGGGACGCCCATTGCGAGGGCGTGCGCGAGGTCGGGACCCGATCCGTCGTCGCGGTCGGGCCGACGCGACCGCCGCATCCGCGCACCTATGCCCGCTTCGTCGACGGCAGGGCCGTCGAGCGTCCCGTGACGTTCGAAGAGCAGTTCGAGACCTGCCGGACCCTGATCGAATCCTGGCACGGCACGCATGGCGGTCGCCTCAACATTGCGCTGATCACTCCCACCCTGCGCGCCGAGCACGTGGATGAACTCGGGCGAGACAACCTGAACGAGGCCATGCGTCAGGCCCGCCTGACGGCCGATCTCGCCCGCGAGGCCGGGCTCGTCTTCACCCAGGACGGCCACACGAAGGGCAGCGTCGCTTATGCGAAGGAGCTCGGCATCCTCGGGCCGAACGCCCTCCTGTCCCATTCCACCAACCTCACCGACGACGAAATCAGGATCGTGGCGGACACGGGCACGAGCATCGCCCACAACCCGAGCGCCATTGCGTCGATCCTCGGCCGCTGCCCCGTTCCGGAACTGCTGGAGGCCGGAGCCAACGTGTGCCTCGGATCGGACGCCACCGCGCCCGATCGCTCCGGCGACATGTTCCGGCACATGCAGCAATGCATGCACTACCACCGGACCCACTTCAAGGATCCCACTTGGCTGCCACCGGGTCGGGTTCTCGAGATGTGCACCATCGACGGCGCCAAGGCGCTCGGCATGGACAAGGATATCGGATCGCTCGAAGTCGGCAAGAAGGCCGACGTGGTGCTGCTCGATCTGCGGCGTCCCCACCTTTACCCGCTCAACATGCCGATCTTCCGGCTCATCTACTTCGCCAATGGCAACGATGTGGACACCGTCATCGTGGACGGCCGCATCGCGCTGCAGAACCGCAAGGCGACCTTCGTGGACGAGGACGAGATCCTCGACGACGCGCAACGCGAAACCGAGGCGATGCTCGACCGGACCGGCTTCCGGTCCATGCTGGAAACGCCGACAACGTTCTGGCGGCACGTGAGGGCCACGGACCAGATCGGAACCTGACGGGCTGAGTTCGCAAGGATGGTCGAACCGACAAGGCCGGTCATGATCCCGTGACTGGAAGGATGTGTCATGCTCAAGCGCAATGATCTGAAGTCCGACGGAATAGCGGCTCCGCACTCCACTGCGCGGGTTCGTCATGTCCCCGTGGCTTTCACGATCGCGTGCATCGTTCTGGCCGCGATAAACCTTCGCCCCGCCCTCACGTCCATCGCCACCATGGCGGCCGAAATTCAGAACGGGCTCGGCCTGAGCAGCGTCTGGATCGGCGTTCTGACGACCTTGCCGGTGCTCTGCTTCGGGATCTTCGGGCCGTTCGCACCGCTCCTGTCCGCAAAACTCGGGCTCGAGCGCGCGATCGCGCTGCTCCTCACAGGCCTGGCCGCCGGGCTTGCATTGCGCATGCTGCCTCTGAGTTCGGCCTTGTTCGCCGGAACGCTAGTGGCCGGGGCAGCGATCGGCATGGCAGGCGTACTCCTGCCCGTCGTGATCCGCCGTCGCTTTCCCGGCCGCCTCGGGCTGATGACAGGTCTCTATACCATGGTCCTGAGCATCGGGGGGGCCAGCGCCGCGGGGCTGACGCCGATCCTCGAAAGGACTTGGCAGTCCTGGACGTTGGCGCTCGCAAGCTGGAGCGCGCCGGCTCTCGTCGCCGGATTGCTGTGGGTCGTCCTTGCCTCTTCCGGAGCCGCCACGACGGGGACTGGCTCGCTGCCGCGCTTTTCGCTTCTGCTGCGAGACCGGCTCGCCTGGTACGTGACGGCCTTCATGGGGCTCCAGGCCGGACTGGCCTTCATCGTTCTCGGATGGCTGCCGACCCTGCTGCGCGACCGCGGCCTCGACGTCCTGGATGCCGGCGCCGCGACCTCCGTGTCGATCCTGGCGCAGACGGCGACGGCCCTTCTGGTTCCTTCACTCGCAGCAGAGCGTGTATCCCCGCGATTGATGATCGTGCTCGTTCTTGCGGCGACCTGCCTGGGCTTTCTCGGACTGATCTATGCTCCTCTCGAGAGCAGACTTCTTTGGGCACTGCTTCTCGGTCTGGGTCAGGGAGGATTGTTTGGCATGGCGCTTCTGTTCGTCACCATCAGGGCGCCGACAGCCGAGGTGACAGCCATGCTGTCGGGCATGTCGCAGAGCATCGGCTATCTCGGTGCATCGCTCTGCCCCTTCGCCGTAGGTCTCTTGCGGGGTGGACACGACCCGTTCGCCGGACCTGCGATCATCGTACTGATCGTGACGGCAGCCTGCACCTGGTGCGGCCTCCAAGCCGCCGTTCCGGCGCATGTTCTGCCTCAGCTGAAGGCCGGTTGAACTTGGTGCTCAGGCTGTTGCGGTGCAAAACCTTCGTCGGGGGCGACTTGCGAAATGCGCCGGAGGCCTGCGGGGTGCTCCGCAGCGTCTTTTTTGGATCTCGCGTCCGCCGTCAACTTATCCTTGCTGATGCCGAATTCGTCAGCGTAGATTGCGAGTCGCAAGAACAGAAAAGCAAGCGATCATCCGGGCACCCTCGGGGGGAAATCTATTGACCGAATACGATCTGGTCATCAAAGGCGGGCGTGTCGCGTCGACGGAAGGCGTCGCTGCGATGGATGTGGCGATCCAGGATGGATTGATCGTTGCCCTCGGGCGTGAGCTTCAAGGCCGGTCGACCATCGATGCCGCCGGCAAGCTGCTCCTTCCCGGCGGCGTGGATGCCCATTGCCATATCGAGCAGCTTTCGGGCGGCGGGTTGATGAACGCCGACACGTTCGAGTCGGCCACACGATCGGCGGCATTCGGCGGCACGACCACCGTCATATCCTTCGCGGCGCAACATCGGGGCGACAGGCTGGGTGACGTCGTGGAGAACTACACGCGTCTGGCCGCGGCCGGGGCGGTGATAGATTACGCCTTCCATCTGTGGATTTCCGATCCGACCCCCGAAACTCTGGAGCAGGACCTGCCCCGGCTGATCGAGGCCGGACACCGGTCGATCAAGATCTTCATGACCTATGATCGGGTCCGCCTTCTCGACGAACAGATTCTCGACGTCATGATGGTGGCCCGCAAGTATGGGGCCATGATCTGCGCCCACGCCGAAAATCACGGCATGATCAAGTGGATGGCCGACAGGCTGGTAGCCCGCGGATACGTGGCGCCGAAATACCATGGCGTCAGTCATCCGCGGGTCTGCGAGATCGAGGCTTTCGAGCGCCTCATTCGCTTTTCCCAGCTTCTCGACCAGCCCATCATGCTGTTCCATGTGTCGACGGCCGAGGGTGCCGCGGTCATCCGGCGCGCGCGCGGCGAGGGCATCAAGGTCTTCGCCGAGACCTGCCCGCAATATCTGTTCCTCACGGCTCAAGACCTCGACCGGCCCGGACTGGAAGGCGCCAAGTGGATGTGTTCCCCGCCTCCCCGCGCCACATCGGATCAGGAGGCCTTGTGGCGCGGGCTTGAACTCGGCGACCTCCAGGTGGTTTCCTCCGATCACGCTCCGTACAGGTTCGATGAAAGCGGCAAGCTCGCCGCCGGCGCCAATCCCGACTTCAAGCAGATCGCGAACGGGCTGCCCGGGCTGGAGACCCGCCTGCCGCTGCTCTTCGACGCCATGGTGAGCCAGGGACGTTCGAGCCTCGAGAAATTCGTGGAGCTGACCGCGACAGCTCCGGCGAAGATCTACGGGCTTCATCCTCGCAAGGGGGCCATCGCGGTCGGCGCCGATGCGGATGTCGTTGTCTGGGATGCGGACCGGGAGGTCGTTCTCACCGACGACGGACTGCACGACAATGTCGGCTACAACCCCTTTGCGGGTCGAAGGCTGAAGGGCTGGCCGGAGACCGTTCTGCGCCGTGGCGACACGATCCTCGCCGACGGCACGCTCAAGGCTGCTCCCGGATCGGGTCGGCTGCAGCTGCGCGGCTGCGCGGCCTCCATGCGGCCGACGGGGCGGCTGAGCCCCGAGTTCGATCCGGGCAGCAATTTCGGCGCGCAACTGCTGTGATCGTCCTTTCGAAAGCCTGTCGGCACGCTGGCCGCTGCCCCTCAACCCGCTTGCATGGATCCGATCAATCATGACAGACACAATCAAGGTTGTTCGACAGGCCGCCTGGGTCGTCGCCTGGGACGAGGAGGCCTCGTGCCATGTCTATCGACAAGACGCCGACGTCGCCTTCTCGAGGTCCGGCATCGTGTATATCGGCCCGGCATACTCGGGTCCTGCCGACGAGGAGATCGCCGGTGAGAGCCTGATGGTGATGCCGGGCCTCGTCAACGTTCATTGCCATTCCGGTGACGAGCCGATTGCCAAGGGCCTGTTCGAGGATGTCGGAACCGCCGCTCTGTGGGGCAATGCCCTCTATGAGTACTCGGCTCTGATCGATTCGGACGCGGATGCCAAGGCCGCCTGCCAGACGGTGATGCTGGGCGACCTGATGCGCAGCGGCGTGACCACCCATCTCGACATCGCATCGCCGCATCCGAAATGGCTCTCGCTTGCGGCGGGGAGCGGATTGCGGGCCTATCTCGCGCCCGGATTCCGGGAGGCACAATGGCGCATGGCCGGGAGCCATCGTCTCGACTTCGACTGGAACAAGGGCCGAGGTCGCGAGCGCTATGCCGACGCTCTGGCCTTCGTGGAGGAGGCCCGTGCACATCCCAGCGGCCGCATCGACGGCGTCGTCGCCCCGTCGCAGATCGAAACGTGTTCCGAAGAGCTGCTGCAGATGGCGGTTGGCGAGGCCCGCAGCCGCGGGCTGCGCATCACCATCCATGCGGCGCAGACCATGGCCGAGCACGAGGAATTGCTGCGGCGGACCGGTGAGACCGCACCGAAGATGCTTGAGCGCCTGGGCATTCTCGGCTCTGACCTGATCCTCGGCCATTGCATCTTTCTGGATCACCATTCCTGGACCCGGCAGCGCAGCCGAGACGACCTCGCGCGCTTGGCCGAGAGCGGCACGTCCGTCGCTCATTGCCCGGTCACCTTCGCGCGCAGCGGCATGACCCTGGAAAGCCTGGGGACCTATCGTCGTGCGGGCGTCAATGTCGGGCTCGGCACCGACAGCTATCCCTTCAACATGCTGGAGGAAATGCGCGAGGCGCTGATCTGCTCACGCGTCGCCGGCCGCAGCGTCTTCGATCTCGACACCGGAGGCCTGTTTTCGGCCGCCACGACCGGCGGCGCACGCGCTCTCGGCCGGGACGACATCGGACGTCTTGCCACCGGGGCCAAGGCGGATTTGTCCCTGGTGGATCTGAGCCATCCGGCCATGCAGCCGGTCTACGATCCGCTGCGCAATCTGATTCATTGCGCGGCGGAGCGCGCCATCCGCGACGTCTATGTGGACGGCCAAGCCGTGGTGAAGGACAGACGCATCGTCCATCTCGACTATGACGGCGCGGTGCGGGAACTGCGTGATGCGCAGAAGCGCGCCTGCCGGCAGGCCGAACGGGACGATCCGCAAGGTCGCTCCCTGTCGGTTCTTGCGCCCTACTCCCTGCCGCTCGCTCGCTGAGGATGAGGTCACCATGGGATCGCCCGTCTATGTGATCAACCCGAACTCGTCGCAGACCGTCATGGCGGCGATCGACAGAGCCGTGGCTCCTCTGCGCAGCGCCGATGGACCGGACATCGTGTGCCTGTCCCTGGCCGAAGGACCGCCCGGAATCCAGTCGCAACGCGACGTGGACGGCGTCATCATGCCCATGCTGCGCAAGGCCGCCGAGCTGGAGGAGGACGCGGGCGCGTTCGTCATCGCGTGCTTCTCGGACCCGGGTCTCCATGCCCTCCGCGAACAGAGCGGGCGCCGCGTCTTCGGAATTGCGGAATGCGGCGTGCTGACGGCGCTCACCCTCGGACAGCGGTTCGGCGTTATCGCGATCCTGCCCACATCCATCCCGCGGCACCTTCGCTATTTCGGCGCGATGGGCGTCCTAGACCGCTTCGCCGCCGACCTGCCGATCGGGCTCGGCGTTGCGGATCTGTCCGAGGAGGATCGGACGCTGGGGCGCATGATCGACGTCGGAAACACTCTGAAAACCACCCACGGCGCCGACGTTCTCGTGATGGGGTGCGCCGGCATGGCCCGTTATCGCAGGGCCCTGGAACAGCCTGTCGGGATTCCGATCGTCGAACCGACCCAGGCCGCCGTCGCCATGGCAGTCGGTCACGTGCGTCTGTCGGACGCCGTCACGGCGTAAATCTATTCATACCTCCGGTTCAGCCCCCTCTCTGCCTTCATGGAGCCTGCAATGACCAGCGCCACCAAGACGACCCTCTTCCGGAATTGCGATTGGATCGTCGCCTGGGAGGAGGCTGCCCGATCCCATGTCTACCTCAGGAACGCGGATTTCGCGATCCGAGGCAACAACATCGTTCATGTCGGACAGGATTATGCCGGTCCGGTCGACGCCGAGATCGACGCCCGCAAAATGATGATCATTCCCGGATTCGTGGATGTCCACAGCCATCCCGGACACGAGCCCGGCTGGAAGGGCATGCTCGAGGAACTGGGCAGCCCGCGTCTGGGTCAGAGCTCGCTCTACGAGTTCATGCCGGTCTTTCAGATCGGCCCGGAATACACGCGCCCGGCGCTGCGTGTCGCGACATCGGAATTGCTGAAGAGCGGCGTCACGACCATCTGCGACCTCGGTCGCCCGCGGGCGTCCTGGGCCGACGAATATGCCGAGACCGGCATTCGGGCCGTGCTCTGGGGCATGTTCCGGTCTGGCCCCTGGAAGACCACCAATGGCCACTCGGTCGACTATGATCTCGATCCGGCGACGGGCGACCGGCTCCTGCGCGAGGCGATCGAGATTGCCGATGCCGCTTCGAAGCACTCGAGCGGGCGCATCACGGGCTTTATCGGCCCGGCCCAGATCGATACCTGCACCGAAGGACAGATCCGCGATGCGCTCGATGCGGCGCGGGAGCGCGGTCAGCCGATCCAGATCCACGCCGCCCAGAGCGTCGTCGAGTTCCAGGAGATCATGCGGCGCTATGGCTGCACCCCCATCGAATGGCTGGACAGGATCGGCGCGCTTGGCCCTGACACGATCATCGGCCACTGCATCTTCCTGAACGATCATCCTTGGCTGCACTGGCCGCACGCCAACGACTTCGAGCGCCTGCGCGACAGCGGCGCCCAGGTGGCGCATTGCCCTGTGGTTTTCGCCCGGCGCGGCATCGCCCTGAACACCCTGACGCGCTACGTGAAGGCCGGCATCCGATGCGGGATCGGCACCGACAGCTTCCCGCACAACATGCTCGATGAACTCCGCATGGCCTGTTATGCGGGCCGCATCGTGGGGGGAAGCTTCACGGCGGCGACGACCCACGACGCGTTCATGGCGGCCACGGCCGTCGGCGCCGACATGATCCGCCGCCCCGATCTGGGCCGCCTGGCGCCCGGCTGCAAGGCCGACTTCTCCGTCGTTGACATGGCCAATCCCTACATGCAGCCCGACTACGAGCCGGTTCGCAGCCTCGTCTATTCGGCCAATGACAGGGCCATCAAGGACGTCTATGTGGACGGCCGCCAAGTCGTTCGGGATGGCGAGGTTCTCGACTTCGACACCGATGAGGATCTCGAAATGCTGCGCCGGGGTCAGGCGGAAGCGATTGCGGCTGCGCCCCAGCGTGACTGGGCCGGACGCGGTCTGGAAGAACTGAGCCCCCGGGTCTTTCCTGTTCGCGGCTGATCAACCTTGAGCGACGCTCGCAGTATGAAAAGAGGCCCTGGAGATCTCTGGGGCCTTTCGCGTTTCGTCCGATGCGCTGAAATCAGCGGGTGGTCTCGCCATGGCGGTCGAACACGACCTCGCCGCCGCGGATCGTGAGATCGCACCGGGTATCATGGAGGATATCCTCAGGGGATGCCGTCAGCATGTCGCGTGAGAAGACCGCGATATCCGCCGCAAAGCCTGGGACGAGGCGTCCCCATTCATGCTCCGCCTTGTTCACGTAGGCTCCGAATTCCGTGAAGGCCATGATGGCCTGCTCGATCGACACCGTTTCCCGCTCGTCCATGACGGTTCCGTGCGATGTCTTTCGGGTCAGCATGGAGAAGAAGTTCGGGAACGGATTGATGTCGCAGACCGGAGCGTCACTGCCGGCCGCAGGCTTGAAGCCAAGGTCGATCCACGTCCGGAGGGGATAGGACGGTTTCGCGCGCTTTTCGCCGACCACTGAAACATACAGGTCGCCGAAATCATAGATGAACACCGGCTGCGGCACCGGCTGAACGCCGAGGCGCTTCATGCGGTCGTTCTGATCCGCTCTGGCATAGCCCGCATGCTCGATTCGATGGCGACGATCGGGATCCGGCATCGCCTCGAGGGCAAGCTCGAACGCGTTGAGGGTCTGCTCAATGGCGGCGTCGCCGATCGCGTGGACCGCAAGCTGATAGCCCTTGGCATGGCAATCGTGCACGAGATCGTTCATCTCGTTGTCGTGCAGAAGCATGAGACCGGTGGTTCGCGGCTCTCCGACATAAGGCTCGCTCATCGCGGCCGTCCGGCCGCCAGCGCTGCCGTCGGTGAAAATCTTGACCGGTCCGACCCGCAGCATGGAATCCCCCACGCCGGTCACCACGCCATCCGCATAGGCCTGCTCCACGATCCCGCCCGGCCCTCCAAGCAGGCATTGGGTCGTCCGCACCGGCAGACGACCGAGGCGCTGGGCCGTGCGATAGGCGGCCACCTCGCGGTAGCCCGCCCTCATCCCCACGCCTGCATCCATGACGCTGGTGATGCCGTAGGACAGGCAGGCCCGGCCGGCATCGTCGATGGCTTGAACGAGCTCCTGATCGGTCGGCTCCGGCAGCACAGCCTTGAGGCGATCACGACCGGTCTCGGCCAGCAGGCCTGTCAGCCGACCGTCGCGCTGCTCGATGGCGCCGCCCTGCGGAACGGGCGTCGTCTCGTCGATGCCGGCCAGTTCGAGCGCCTTCGAATTGCAGATCGTCACATGGCCGCATGCCCTGACGATCGCAACAGGATGTTCGGGCGCCACCTCATCGAGTTCCTCCCGGAGCGGATGACGTCCGACGTCGAGCTCGAACTGATCATATCCGCGCCCCTGAATCCAGTGGCCCGGCGGCGTCACGGAGGCGCGCTGCCGCACCTTTTCGAGCAGGGAAGCAAGGGTCGGGGCGGAAGAGGCACGCACATCCACATGTCCCATGATCACCCCATAGGGGAGAAGATGCATGTGTGAGTCGCACAGACCGGGCGTTGCAAGGCGTCCGCGAAGGTCGATCACCCGGGTCGCCGGCCCGATGAGAGGCTCCATGTCGGCGGAGGTTCCCGCCGCCAAGACCTGCCCGGCCCAGAGGGCGATGGCTTCGGTCACCTGTTCTGAAAAACCAAGAAAGACGCGGCCGTTCGTGAGGACGATGTCGGCTTTGGGAAGGATCGGCATGGACCACTCGCGCAGCAAGGGCGGGTGCAGCAGTCGCTGCGGTTGAACGCGGGCGAGTTTGCATACCTTTTAGTCAATCAGCAAGGTCTCAAACGCCTCACGCTAGGAAAATCAGTCCTTGAAACCATTGTTGTTTCGGGTCTAGCTTTACGCTTCAGCGACCAGATAAGGCGCAGAGAAGAGGGAGTGCTATGATACAGCCAAAATCCATGGTTCGTTGGCTCGCAATGAGCCTCATCGCCAGCGTCGCCGCTGTTTCGGCAGCGCCGGCATCCGCTCAGTCGACACTCGACACGGTCAAGAAGCGCGGCAAGATTCTGTGCGGCGTGTCGCCGGTCGCCCCGGGCTTTTCCTATGCCGACGACAAGGGCGTTCGGCGCGGTTTCGACGTCGACATCTGCCGCGCCGTATCGGCCGCCGTCTTCGCTGATCCCGACAAGGTCGAGTACGTTCCGCTGAACACCAATGTCCGCTTCCAGGCCGTTCAGTCCGGAGAGGTGGACATCCTGTCCCGCCAGAACACCTGGAGCTTCACGCGCGACGCATCCCTCGGGCTCGATTTCGGCCCTGTCGTGTTCTACGATGGTCAGGGCTTGATGGCTCCCTCCAAGCTCAACGTGAAGAGCGCCAGCGAACTCGCCGATGCCGCCATCTGCCTCCTGCCCGGCACCACGACGCTCCAGAACCTGGAAGACTTCTTCCGTCCCAAGAACATCAAGTACGAGTCCGTGGTGTTCGAGAACTCGGATGAATGGCGAAATGCGTTCTTCAACGGACGCTGCGACGCCATCACCACCGATCGCTCGGACCTTGCCTCCGTCCGCGCCATCGCCAATGATCCGTCGCAATACGTGGTTCTGCCCGAGACCATCTCGAAGGAGCCGCTTGCGCCGACGATCCGTCAGAACGACCCGAACTGGCGCGATATTCTGAACTGGTCCGTCTATACGCTCATCGGGGCGGAGGAGAAGGGCGTCACGCAGGCAAATGTGGACGAGTTCCTCAAGAGCGAGGACCCGGAAGTCCAGCGCATGCTCGGCGTGAACGGCGATTTCGGCAAGATGCTCGGCCTCGACAACAAGTGGGGCTACAACATCATCAAGTCCGTCGGGAACTACGGAGAAGTCTTCGATCGCAATCTCGGGCCGAAGACCCGGCTGGGCCTGACGCGCGGTCCGAACGAACTCTGGACCAAGGGCGGCCTGCTTTACGCGCCGCCGTTCCGGTAACCTGAGATCGGCGGGCGGCCTCGCGGTCGCCCGCTCGCCTTCGGTTCTGTCCGGAAAGGATCATCATGCGCGCCGATGCGATGAGTGGGACGAGACTTCTCTACAATCTGCGGTTCCGTGCCATTCTCTATCAGGTGATCGCCGTCGCGGGCATCGTCCTTCTGGGATTGTATCTGTTCTCGAACGTGTCGCAGAAGCTCGCGGAGCAGAACATTGCGACGGGCTTCGGCTATCTCAGCCGTGAAGCAGGCTTCGTGATCAGCCAGACCCTGATCGACTACAAGCCCACGGACACCTATGGACGTGCGATCCTGGCCGGAATCGTCAATACGGTCTGGGTCTCGGCCTGGAGCGTCGTTCTCGCGACGATCCTCGGGCTTGTCGTGGGCATCGCCCGCCTCTCCCGCAATCCGCTGCTGGCCTTCTTGGCTTTCCTCTATGTCGAGGCGCTTCGCAACGTGCCTCTGCTTCTCTATCTCTTCCTCTGGTATGCCTTGATCGTCACGAGCCTGCCGTCCGTCCGGGAAGCATGGGAGATTCTGCCGCACGTCTTTCTCAGCAACAGCGGCCTGACCGTGCCGTCCCTCGTGTGGACCAGCGCGCACACGACCGTTCTTCTGGCGCTCGTCTTCGGCGGTATCCTGGGTGTCATCTTTCACCGCCGGGCGACCGCCGAGCGGATCAGAACCGGCAACGTACGAGCCCTGTGGCCCTGGATCGTCCTGGCGGTTCTGATCCCGCCGGTTCTCGCGCTTCTGCTCGTGCAACCCGACTTTGCGGTCGACCTTCCGGAAAAGGGACGCTTCCGTCTGACGGGCGGTGCCCAGCTCAGGCCGGAATTCACCGCCCTTCTCGTCGGCCTTGCTCTGTCCGCGTCAGCCGGCATCGCCGAGATCGTGCGGAGCGGCATTCTCTCCGTACGCAAGGGTCAATGGGAGGCTGCCCGTGCGCTGGGTCTGCGGGACGGATTGACCATGCGCCTCGTGGTCCTGCCTCAGGCACTGCGCGTCATCATCCCGCCCCTCACCAGCAGCTACCTGAGCTTGTTCAAGAACTCGTCGCTTGCGATCGCCATCGGCTATCCGGATCTCGTCATGGTATCGAACACGACCATGAACCAGACCGGCCAGGCGATCGAGGGTATCGCGATCTTCATGCTGGTCTATCTCGGCCTGTCGATCACGATTTCCGTGTTCATGAACTGGTACAACAGCCGCGTCGCGCTGAAGGAGCGTTGAGCTATGACGACCGCGACCGACATCGCCGAAGCCCAGGTCAAGATGCCGTTGCAGAGAGAGCCGGGCGTGGAGCGCCGGCTTCTGCATCGCACGCTCAAGCCTCTCTTCGGAACGCCCGTCAACGCCGTCATCACATTGGCCTGCCTGTGGATCCTGTGGCTCGGGGTGAAGGGAGCCTATGGCTGGCTCGTGACGCGGGCCGTGACCGAAGGTGGAGCCCAGGCCTGCAAGGTCGGGCATGGGGCCTGCTGGCCCTTCTACGAAGCGAAGCTTCGATTCATGATCTTCGGCGTCTATCCCTACGACGAACACTGGCGCGTGCTTCTCGCCATGGTGCTCTTCCTGGGTGCGATCGCGATCACCATGATCCCGCGCTTCTGGAACAGAAATCTCATCGCGCTTTGGGGCGTCACGATCGTGGCGACGGCGATCCTGATTGGCGGCGGCGTTCTCGGTCTGCCCTACGTGCCGACGACCCAATGGAGTGGCCTGCCTCTCTCGTTCCTGCTCTCTGCGGTCGGGCTTGCCTTGGGATTTCCGCTCGGGGTCGTCCTTGCGCTCGCCCGCTCATCGAAGCTTCCCGCCATTCGGGTGATCGCCATCGTGTTCATCGAGGTGATCCGGGGCGTGCCTCTCATCAGCATCCTGTTCATGGCGTCCGTGATGCTGCCGCTCTTCATGCCGAGCGGGATCACGGTCGACAAGCTGCTGCGGGCGCAGATCGCCATCATCATCTTCGCCGCTGCCTATATCGCCGAGGCGGTCCGCGGCGGCCTGCAGGCCATTCCGCGCGGGCAGCACGAGGCGGCGAGCGCCATGGGTCTGCATTACTGGCAGGCCATGCGTCTCGTCGTTCTGCCGCAGGCCCTGAAGATCGCCATTCCGCCGCTGGTCAACATCTCCATCGGGTTCTTCCAGGACACGACTCTCGTGACGATCATTGGCCTGCTCGACTTTCTGTCGACCGTCCGCACGGCGATGACGGATCCGAACTGGGTCGGCATCGCTGTTCTGGAGGGCTACGTCTTCGCAGCCGTCGTGTTCCTGGTGTTCTCCTACGGCATGGGCGCCTACAGCCGGTTCCTGGAACGGCGCATGCGTCTCGGCCACGACTAGCCTAGAGCACGGGTCCGATGCTCAATCCCTTCCTGAGCGGCGCATCGTGCGGAAAGCCGGGGCCGCACGATGCGCTAGCGACGGACACCGTTCAGGCCGCGCGGGCCGCCCGGCGTTCCTTCGCGAGATCCATGGCCTGATAGGTCCAGTACGTGAGCTGCGCGGCTGCCACTCCAAACGGACCTCCGTTCCACGCGAGACCGAAGGGCTCGTAGAGCCGGTAACGGTCGCTCGTGCCGAGAATGCCTTCCGCGATGACGCGCCCGCCGATAGCCGTCGTGTTCATGCCGCGACCTCCGAATCCGAACACGTGCCAGACTCCGGGCTGGAGCTTCCCGATCAAAGGCATCAGGTGGCGTGCATAGGCCATCAGGCCGGACCAAGCCGTCTCCACGCGAACGCCCTCGAGCTGCGGATAGGTGGAGACCATCGTTCTGCGCATCATGTCAGCCAGGCGGCGGGGCTCCGTCGTCTGCGTGGTAATCCGGCCACCCCAGAGAAGCCGGGTTCCCCCGTCCACCAAGCGGTAGTAATCGCCCGCACGACGGTTGTCGCTGATCGCCATGGGTGTCCGGACGGCCTGGGCAATCTTCTCAGGCGCGGCCTCGGTCAGGAGCACATAAGTGGCGATCGGCAGGATGCTCCGGCGCAGGCGCGGCACGAGATTGTCCGTATACCCGCCTCCCGCCAGAACGACGTCACCGGCCCTCACCTCTCCCCGCTCCGTCCTGACGATCTTCTCGGCTCCTTCGAGATCGCAGCCGACCACGCGTGATTCTTCGAAGATTCGTCCGTTCAGGTCCTGGATCGCCTTCGCCAGGGCGCGGGCGTAGTTGAGCGGGTGGAAGTGAAAGGAGGCAGGATCGTAGAGCGCCTGATAGTATTTCGACGACCGCAGGACGTCCCTGACGGCGTCGGTCGGCATCACCTCGAGGCGGTAATCGAATTCCCGCTTCATCATCTCGCACTGGCGCGCAAGGCCGTCGGGATCATGGTATCGGAGAACGCTCATCTTGCCATAGACGCGAGCATTGTCGGTCATGCCGAGAGTGTTGAGGTTGTCTTCGACGATACGCACGCCTTCGATCGACAGCCGATGCAGAGCCTTCGCCTGGTCGGCTCCCACCATGCGGGTGATGTTGGCAAGGCTCGTCGCATAGCCAGGACCGACGAAGCCGCCATTGCGGCCGGACGCTCCCCATCCGACACGCTCCGCCTCCAGAACCACCACCGAGCGCCCTGCCCGCGCGAGTTCGAGAGCGGCCGTGAGACCAGCCAATCCACCACCCACGATGACGACGTCGGCGCTCACGGCGCCCTCAAGCGAGGAGCAGCGCGCCGCATCCGTGAGCGTGCGGGCATAGTAGGTGTCGCCATAGCCGGTCATGAAGCGCTCCGATCCTCGTGGTATGCGCGAAGCCTAGCGCATCCTGCGGAAATGTGGATCCGCCTTTCGGCCACGACCGATTGAGTCCTTTGTGCCGAAAGCTGCGGCGAGCCAGTCACTGACTGAGCTGTTCTAACTCCCACCATCTCGGTTTGCCTCTGCAGACCTGACCGCGCGCAACGCGTCATCAAGGTTCCAGGGTCGGACGAGCCTTCTCGTCAATCCATTCCATGCTCGGCTCCCGCAACGCCATCGCGATCGACGAGAGGTGATGGCCGCGATTCACCGAACACGAACTGGCGTCTGGACGTCGGCTCGATTTGCGGCTCAGAAGCTCCTGGCTGCCTTCACGTGAAAGCCCGGATACTTCGCCTCCGAGTACCCGCTGGCGTAAACACCGCCTGACGCCACAGCGGCCGCGATGATGAGGCTCAGTCCAATCCCGAGCGCCCATCCCTGCCTTTGAGACTTCCACAGGGCGAGCACGGCCGGAGCCACGCACATGCAGAACAGGATGAGGCCGAACATGAAAAATGCGTGCAGGTTGGGAGAGTGATAGATCGGCCCAACGTCGAAATCTTGCTGCCGCGGTGGCTCTCCAAGGAAGAACTGAGCAAGAAACGTGAACACGGTGCCGCCCCCAAACGATGCCAGGGAGTGTCTCCCCCCTGTTGATCATCCCCACCACTGCATAAGCTACCGCGCTTTATTGTCTCGGTCCACGTGTCGGCAGACTAATCTGTTGGTCTCCCGAATGCTGCTGGCCGGCCCGCATTCGGGCGCGGCCGAGGGAACGGTGGACGAGCCCACGGACCAGGATGGGAACCTAACGGGCAACAGCAAAGGGCAGCACCTCAACAGGCCCGCGCTTCGAACATTCGAGACATTAGGAAAAGAGAAGTGGTGCCCAGGGGCGGAATCGAACCACCGACACTGCGATTTTCAGTCATGTAACCGGTGTCCGCTGACATCCAGGATCGTTCGCAGCATATAGCCTATCCTATTGCATTCATTAGGATGTTGGTTCATCTTCGTTCACCGACGCCCGCTGAAATCCGAGCTCTGTTGCGTCCCCGGCGCGTCCCCAACGTCGAACATGTGAGTTGAGGCCTACCATGCGCAAAGCCCTCACGAATGCTTTCGTTCGCTCGGTTGCTGCGCCTGTGACGGGCCGAACCGATATCACTGATGACCGGTGTGAGGGGCTGGCTCTGCGAATCACCGCGGCAGGGGTGAAAAGCTGGTGCTTCCGCTTCCGCGACCCGCGGACTGGAAAGGACGCTCGCTCCACCATCGGCCGCTATCCCGATCTGTCATTAGCTCAAGCACGAGCCCGAGCCTCTGATTTGCGCCGCGAGGTTGCCAGCGGCAGCAACCCGGTTGAGAAAAAATACCGGGAGCGCCAAGAGGCGCAGACCAAAACATTCGCGGCGCTCGCCGAACGCTACCTCCAGGAACACGCCTGCCGCTTCAAGCGATCCGCGGCAGCGGACGAGCGCAACCTGCGGCTTCACGTGCTGCCGAGATGGGCCGACAGGCGTTTCGACGAGATTCAACGCCGGGATGTGATTGCCCTTTGCGAGGGAATGGTCGCGGCTGGGACGGCCACGAATGCGAACCGGGTCCAGGCGCTTATCAGCTCGATTTTCAGTTTCGCGGTCGACGCCGATCTCGTTGGTGCCAATCCATGCTCCCGTCTTCGCAAGCGCGGGCTCGAGAACATTGGCCGCCGTGTCTTAACGGATGACGAAATTCACTTATTTTGGTATGGAATCGTTCAGAGACCGGTGTCCCGCCCAGTGGGCCTTGCACTACGAATTGCCTTGCTCACGGCGGCCCGTGTCAGCGAAATCGCCGAAGCCGAGCGCCGCGAATTTCAAAACCTTGATGATCCGGAGCGCGCCGCGTGGCAATTACCCGCTGAGCGCTCCAAGAATGGACGAGCCCATTTTGTGCCACTTTCGCGATTGGCCCGCGAGTCCGTTCTGGAGGCGCTCACATTGGCAGACGAGACAAGCCCTCATCTTTTCCCCTCGCCTTCTGTTGAAGGAGCGCCAATCACAGGGCACGCCTTAAGCGTCGGCATGGCACGGTTCGGCAGACGCCTTGAGGGCAACCATGAGCCTATACGCAGCTGGCAGGCTGAGCCCCCCTCTCCTCACGATCTTCGCCGGACAGTTGCCACTCGACTTGCTAGCCTCGGTGTACCCGCGGAAGACGTATCAGCAGTCCTTAATCATGCTAGGCGGAGTGTTACAGGTATCCACTATGATTTGTATGATCGCGCCGGGGAGAAGCGGCGCGCACTCAATTTATTGGGCGAGACCATAAGGCGTTTAATACAGGGCTCATCGGTTCGCCTTTGATCTCCATCTCTCCGGCTCCCGATCCGAGAGACAGGACGAACAAAGTTATTGCGTTTCTGAGAGGGCAACTGTCTATCCTCCTACGAAGGCGTTCTTACGAACTCAGACATTGAGCTGCGTTCTTGTCTTTTTAGCAACCGCACTGTCCACTGAGATAATCCAATGCAAGATACGGACGCTCTGCGCTCATCAAACGCATCAACTCGCGGGAGGATCATTGTCTGATACATGAAGCAGGGGTACCAGCACCTTTTCAACTTTGCGCTTGGTGCTTTCAACGCGCGATTGATCATCGAGTCGGATAAAAACCTTCGTAAATACCTCCAAGGTGCGATCAACTATCCTGAAAAATTTTTCAGCGCTTTCCACCTCTACTACAGCAAGTAAGCTACTCATGGTCTCGTCGGTAGCATGTGCTAATTCCAGTGAAACCGTTGGATGCTGGCCCTCCAGCTTGGACCATGCTTCAAGTGCGGAGACGAGTCTTGAATAATGCTTAGGAGTTGGAGCGCGACGGGCTAAATCGCGGCGGATTGCATATTCATTTTGGAGTGCAATTTCTGTGGCCCTTGAACGGTACTCCAGTGTCGAGTTGTGTAGTCGCCTAAGCGCAGCTGCCACTTTCTGGGAGTCCGATGGCGAGTCTCTCATGGCTTGGGACACGGCGATGCTGAGTAAACTTCTCAGCCAGTCGTCGTACTCAGATACTCGGTGAGTCCGATTAGCAATCCGCAATAGCTCCGCAGTGACTCGAATAAGCTCAGCCACGGAAGCAGCTCTCTGACCATCATCGCTTCTAATGGCTTCGTCTATTACGCTCCTAAGCTGCTCAACTGCACTGCCGTTACCCTGCTCTGCTAAAATCACAGCAATAATAGTTTCTGCCCAGAGGGTATATCTCAGCCGATCCCATGCGGAGAGACTTGCTTTTCGTGCAATTTCTTTCAGCCACTTAGCGTCTGCGAGAGCCGCATCAAGTAAGCCCTTGGAGATCCTGTCCTGGGCTCTCATTCTTACAAGGTGTTGGAGATGCTTGAAATGTTGAGTGTCTTGCGCTGTTTTACGTACGGCTTCTATGCCGGCGTCCAGTGCTCTCACGTACAACGTATAGAAGTCCCTTCTGAAAGGCGCATCCATCTCCGGGATTATATCACGCGCCATAATCGAGATCGCTTCCGGAGAATCCTCACTGAAGTACTCAAGTCGGTCGAACACGCTCGTCAATATGGATGCAGACAGGTCTCTGCCGCCCAAAGTGTCACCGAATAGCTTTAGATAGCAAATCTCGGTCGCAGCAGCCAAATAAGCCCAATTGAGGTAGTCCCTATCGAGAAAATCGGCAACTATACTTCGTGCCTCAGTGACATATGACAGCGCTCTTTTCGGATTATCTTTCGAAATGCCGTAGGCCTCTGCGAGCATTCTACCAACGCGGATGTGATCATCAACAAGTTTGCTGTCTACATCAGCTTCATAGAGAGGTCCTGTTTGTGCTTCTGTGAGAACCGTTGTCCCATCCGTGATGGCGTACTCTACGCCAGTGCCACGAAGGTCAGCACCCGTGAAGTCGATGCCACGAAGGTCCTGACCAGCAAGCTGCCAGCCCCGGAAGTCACCACCACGAAAATCCTTCTTAGGGTCGAGCCCTCCCGCTTTGATTAATGTAGACAATCTTGCATCTGGGGCGCTCCAAACAGCTGCAACGGCAGCTAATTTGTCCTGCGAAATCCCTGGGAATGGCTCAGCTACGCTACTCAACACTTGCCTCCCTAATCATGAGTTTCTTTGTGATCTTCGTTCGGCACCAGAATGGTTTGTTGTGCGATCAGGAACTCGTTTTCCGCCACAGTCAGCCCTGCCTGAATTTGTGCGTCCCGAAGACCCTTAGCAACTACCAGACCCGCAACACGAGCCCTCAGATCGTTTTCAGCTTGCTTGTGTTGAGCAATTGAGGCCTTGGCACGTCTCCTTAATAGAGTTCGGGCCCCGGTTTGATCGGTTTCATCGGCGGGGCTGCCATCTCGTGTTATTGAAAGGCTGCCGAATGAAGCACTCACTTGCAAATTCACTCGCACAGTTTCGGCAGGGTCAGTTCGCGTGATGAGGCAGAGAGGCTTAGGATCTCCGTCTTCCGATCTTGCTTCTTGAAAATAGGCCCCACTTAGTATGCCATCCTGGCGACGCGGGTCACCTCTTGTCAAATCACCAACACGCCACCTGTCTTGCCCACTCGTAACTACTAATTCGACACGTGCATCCTGGCGCACAGTCGATTCGTTCGTGTGATTTCTCTTCCTATTAAATCCGAACCGGAAACTACCGAAAACTCTAGCGAGGCCCTTTTGGCTATCGGCTTCAGCTCCAGCAGATACTCCGGCTTCTCTTCCTCGCTCAAGCCTCGAAACACCTGTTGTCACGACCTTGAAGTCGCCAGTCCCAAGCCAGTGCTCGTAATGAGTTCCAACCTGTGTCGTACAGTTCTCGCGCGACATTGATACGAAGCAAGTTCGCAATGCCATATCAAAATCGCGACCGCTGATCCTTAATGGCGCGACCCCACATGTCAGCTCAAAATCCAGACTCATCCGGTCGAATGGCTCGCCTTGGCGTATATCGGCGTTCATCCCGACAAGTCGATGCAATCCCGCGGCATGAGTAGGGCCGATCTTGAGGACGCCCTTCACTGTTCCAGTATTATTATTAGCCCTCGATTTTCGATCACGCGCCATACTGTTTCGATCAAGCTCCCGTTTCGGGGCTAATGATACTCAGGAACTCACGATATGAGGAGTCTTAGCGCGGGAAACCTTCTCCCGCCACGTCTTGGATCATGCCGAGTTACGTGAGGCGCCCACCTTGTCCCTGTGCTGGTGGACCGAACAAAACTTGGTGTGATTGCTGCTACGGTTCAATTATAGATCGTTGCGGCCAATGAATCGACTTACTAGTAGTGTTATATAGGAGCGTTAAAGTATGAATAGCGAAGCTCGGCGCCGAGCGTTCGTAGATGCGCTCTTCGGAATGGGGGGGGCGTCCAGTAGCGGCAAGCTCCGAGAGGTACTCGGCTGGGACGAGAGCGTCTATAGCGCTGTGAAGCAAGCGCTCGTGGATAGCGGCGTCGTCCGCAACGGGCGCGGGCGCGGTGGCTCTGTGGCGCTGGCCATGACCGAGGCACCCTCTGTTCGGAGAGAGGACGAGGCGAATACCGACATTGGGAGTAAGCGACAGAACCTAGTGGCCGCCAGTGCACATGGCCGAGCGAACGGCAACAGGGGCGAACTCGCTATCGAAGTGGAGGAGCCTCGTGTCGGGCGGCCGGACCAGATCACGTTCGAAAATGGACGAGAGTTGAGATCTGCCCTTTGGGAGGCGGCGAACACACTGCGCGGGTCTGCTGTCGACCGAACAGATTGGAAGGGCTATATTCTTCCATTGCTCTTCTTTAAACGAATCTCGGATGTTTGGGACGAAGAGACCACCGAGGCTCGTGAAACTTTCGGCGAAGCCGACCCATCCCTCTTTCCGGAGGTGCACCGCTTCTTGCTTCCTGACGGCTGCCACTGGAATGACGTTAGGGAAGTCCCAGCCAACGTCGGCGCCGCGCTGCAAAAGGCTATGCAGGAGATTGAGCGGGCCAATCCGGACACGCTCTTCCGCGTCTTCGGCTCCGCAGACTGGGGCAACAAGGAAAAGTTCTCCGACGAGTTGCTGAAAGATCTGATTGAGGGGTTCTCAGAGATCGGGCTCGGCAACACCACTGTCAGCACCGACGTGCTCGGCGACGCCTATGAGTATCTGGTCGGCAAATTCGCCGACGTGACACGTCGAAATAAGGCAGGTGAGTTTTATACTCCCCGCAGCGTGGTGCGCACGATGGTCGAGATCCTCGACCCCCAGGAAAGCGAGAGTATTTACGATCCTGCCTGCGGCACAGGTGGCATGCTGCTCGGAGCGATCGAGCACGTTGTCCGCAGGGGTGGCGATCCGCGGACCTTCTACGGCAAAATCTATGGTCAGGAGAAAAACCTGACGACAGCCGCAATCGCGCGGATGAACCTCGTCCTGCACGGGATTGAGGATTTCCAGGTTGCCCGTGAGGACACCCTGCGCAACCCAGCCTTTACGGATTCCAGCACAGGCGGCCTCGCCACCTTCGACTGTGTGATCGCGAACCCGCCTTTCTCGCTCAAGGAATGGGGCCGCGATCTCTGGGAGGCAGATCCATGGGGCCGCGCGCAATACGGCATCCCACCCGAGAGCTACGGTGACTACGCCTTCGTCCAGCACATGATCGCCTCAATGGCGCCGACCGGAAACAGCCGCATGGCGGTTGTCCTGCCGCAGGGCGCGCTGTTCCGAAAGTCGGCCGAGGGGTCGATCCGGCAGGCCCTGCTGGAAAGGGATATGGTCGAGGCGGTTATCGGCCTCGCACCGAACCTGTTCTACGGCACGCAACTGGCAGGCTGCGTGATGGTGCTGCGCCGCAAGAAGCCCGAAGCCCGCAAGAACAAGGTCCTGATTATCGACGCCTCCAGCCTGTTCCGCAAAGGTCGGGCGCAGAGCTTCCTCGAACAGGAGCACAGTGACCAGATCGTTGCCTGGTATCGAGCCTTCGAGAATGTAGAGGATCGCGCCAAGGTCGCCACGCTGGACGAGATTAAGAAGGAAGGCTGGACGCTGAACATCTCGCGCTACGTCCTGCCTCCCATTGGGCAGGACATCCCGCCGCTGCCCGAGGCCGTCGAAGCGTTCAAGACTGCGCTGGCAGATGCCCGGGCGGCCGAGGATCATCTGCGCAAGGTGCTGGTCGAAGGGGAGTGGCTGCAATGAGCGGGCTTACCCAACGCGAACTTGAAACCTATCTCTGGGGCGCGGCCACCCTGCTGCGCGGACTCATTGATGCCAGCGACTACAAGCAGTACATCTTCCCGCTACTGTTCTTCAAGCGCCTGTCCGACGTGTGGGACGAAGACTACCAACAGGCGCTCGATGAAACCGGCGACGAAGGCTATGCTGCCGACACCGCCAACGACCGCTTCGTGATCCCCAAAGGCGCGCACTGGAACGACGTGCGTGCCGCGCCACGCGATGTCGGGCGGGCGCTGCTGTCGACCTTCCTCGCCATTGAGGCGGCGAACCCCGAACGCCTGCAAGGCGTCTTCGGCAACGCGAACTGGACCGATAAGGCCCAGATGCCTGACAGCACGCTGAAGAACCTGATCGAGCATTTCTCCAAGCACGACCTCACCCTTGCCGCCGTGCCTGAGGACGAGCTTGGGAACGGCTACGAATACCTCATCAAGAAGTTCGCTGACGACAGCGGCCACACTGCGCAAGAGTTCTACACCAACCGCACCCTCGTCCACCTGATGGCGCAGATGCTGGAACCCCAGCCGGGCGAGAGCATCTACGATCCGACCTGCGGCACCGGCGGCATGCTGATTTCCTGCTTGGCCGAGGTGAAGCGGCGCGGCGGCGACACGCGCACCACCGGCCTTTATGGGCAGGAGCTGATTACCATCACCGCAGCCATCGCACGGATGAACTTGGTCATCCATGGCGTGGACGATTTCCACATCGCCAGTGGCAACACCTTGGCCGCGCCGGCCTTCGTGCAGGGTGACCGGCTGCGCACCTTCGACGTGGTCCTCGCTAATCCCCCCTATTCCATCAAGAAATGGAACCGCGGCGCATGGGAGAAGGATCCGTGGGGCCGCAACTTCCTGGGCACCCCGCCGCAGGGGCGGGCGGATTACGCTTTCTTCCAGCACATCCTGTCGTCGATGGACCCAAAGACCGGGCGCTGCGCGATCCTGTTTCCGCACGGCGTGCTGTTCCGCAACGAAGAGGCCGAGATGCGGCGCAAGCTGGTTGAGGCCGATCTGGTGGAATGCGTGCTGGGGCTCGGTCCAGGGCTATTCTACAACTCCCCGATGGAAGCCTGCGTGGTGATCTGCCGGTCGCGGAAGCCCGCGGCGCGATCTGGGCGCATCCTATTCATCGATGCGGTGACCGAGATCGCCCGCGAACGGGCGCAAAGCTTCCTGCGGCCTGAGGATCAGGCGCGGATCCTATCTGCCTATCACGCCTTTGCGGATGAGCCCGGCTTTGCCGCGGTGGCGCGCGTGGCCGACGTGCTGGCGGCCGATGGCAACCTGTCAATTGCCCGGTATGTGAAGCGCCCCAAGGCGGCAGCAGTCACCGGGGGCGCGACGCTGGCGGCGACTTGGGCGGCGTTTGACGAGGAAGGACGCGACTTCTGGTCGGGCATGGACGCGCTGGTGGATATGCTCGATGGCCTTATGCCTGCGGAGGATGCCGATGCTTGAGCGGTCGATATCGAAGGCGGGGTGGGCGCGCGTGGCCTTTGGCGACGTCGTGCGCCTGTCGAAAGCGCGCGTGGCCGATCCGGAGGCGGCCGGAATCGAACGTGTCGTTGGTCTGGAGCACGTCGAGCCCGGCGATCTGCGCATCCGTCGCTGGGGGGACGTAGCCGATGGCACGACCTTCACGACGCTGTTCAAGCCGGGGCAAGTTCTGTTCGGCAAGCGCCGCGCCTATCAGCGCAAGGTGGCGGTGGCGGATTTCGAAGGGGTCTGTTCCGGCGACATCTATGTGCTAGAGCCTGCGAATGACCGGCTCGTGCCGGAGTTGCTGCCCTTCCTGTGCCAGACCGACGCCTTCTTCGATCATGCCGTCGGTACATCGGCCGGGTCGCTGTCGCCACGCACCAACTGGACCAGCCTTGCCAGCTTCGAGTTTCTACTGCCACCGATCCAGGAGCAAGCTCGGTTAGCGGAGGCTTTGAGCAGTCTTGAACGAACTTCTTCGCTCTTGCAGGAAGCTGGGAAACACTTGCAACAGGTCCTAGATGCCCTGTTTGAAACGATTATCGTGCAGTCAAAAGAAAAGGGATTAATCCGCACTTTGGCGGACGTTTGCGCCCTGATTACTGACGGGACCCATCAACCACCTCAATTCGTGGACGCCGGCGTCCCATTCCTTTTCGTAAAAACTATTTCGGGCGGGAACGTCGATTGGTCACATATTAGCTATGTCAGCCAAGAGACTTACGATGAGCTGACAAAGCGCAATCGCCCAAAGCTCGGAGATGTTCTCTACACTGCAGTTGGAGCGACTTATGGCGTCGCCGTCGCTGTAGACTTTGACAAACCGTTTGTCTTTCAGAGGCACATTGCGCACCTGGTTCCTGATCAAAAGCTTATCCTTCCAGGATACCTGACGCTCTTTTTGAATTCCCGATACGGTAAGCAACAGGCAGATTCATCCGCTGTTGGAAGCGCCCAGCCGACGATAACACTTGAGTCATTGAGGCGATATTGGTGTCCGTGCCCCCCCATTGAGACTCAGCGCGAACAACTGATTGAAGTACAGCAAATAGAGCGCCAGCAGAAATCGATATCCGATAGGCTGAGCCATCTCCGTGTGGTCAGGCGGACGATTATGGAGACAGTTTTCTGATGTCGTTCAACGAAGCTAACACCGTTGAAGCCCATCTGCGCGACCTTCTCGCAGGCGCGGCCTCAGCCCGACCGGCGCAGATTGCGCCCGGCCTTGCCCGCATCGGCGGCAGAATCGAGGGCCTCGGTTGGCATTATGTTAGCCCCGCTGATCTTCCCCGCCAGCCGCAAGAGGTGCTGGTCGAACCCCATCTGCGCGACGCCCTGATCCACCTGAACCCCGACATCGCCGCCATCCCTGGCCGGGTCGATGACGTGCTCTACCGCCTGCGCGCCATCGTCATGGGAGCGCGATCGGACGGACTGGTGAAGGCGAACGAGGAATTTGCCGCGTGGGTCTTGGGCGAACGCTCAATGCCCTTCGGCGCGAATGGCGAACACGTCACCATCCGCCTGATCGATTTCGACGACATCGAGAGAAACAGCTTCGTCGTCACCCAGCAGTTCACCATCCGGGCCGGAAAGACCGAAAAACGCGCCGATCTGGTGTTGCTGGTCAACGGCATCCCGGTGGTGGTGATCGAGGCTAAGACGCCGGTACGGTCCAGCCAGAGTTGGCTCGACGCCGCGCTGCAGGTGCATGACGACTATGAGAGGAATGTGCCAGAGCTGTTCGTTCCTAACGTCTTTTCGGTAGCCACCGAGGGCAAAGAGTTTCGCTACGGCTCGGTCCGGATGCCGGTCGACATGTGGGGCCCCTGGCGCGATGGCGACGGGCCGCAGGGGCTCGGTGCGGTGGAAAAGGCGGCCGCCTCGATGCTGCGACCGGCGATGGTGCTCGACATGCTCGGCAGCTTCACGGCCTTCGCGACACAGAAAGGCAAGCATCGCATCAAAATCATTGCCCGCTATCAGCAGGTGGATGGCGTCAATAAGATCGTGGCGCGGGTTGTGGCGGGCCAGCCGCGCAAGGGGCTGATCTGGCATTTCCAGGGGTCGGGCAAGTCCCTTCTGATGCTGTTCGCCGCGCGCAAGCTGCGGCTGCACCCGGCGCTGAAGAACCCAACGGTGCTGGTCGTGGTCGATCGGATCGACCTCGACAGCCAGATCTCCGGCACCTTCTACGCCGCCGACATGCCCAACATGGTGCGCACGGAAAGCCGCAAGGAACTGGCTGACCTCCTGGGCAAGGACGCGCGCAAGGTGGTGATCACCACGGTTCACAAGTTCGCCGAGGCCGACGGCGTGCTGAACGACCGCGACAACATCATCGTGCTGGTGGACGAAGCGCACCGCACGCAGGAAGGCGATCTGGGCCGCAAGATGCGCGAGGCGCTGCCGAACGCGTTCCTGTTCGGCCTGACCGGCACGCCGATCAACCGTGCCGACAAGAACACCTTCTACGCCTTCGGCGCCGAGAGCGACGAGGGCGGCTACATGAGCCGTTACGGCCTAAACGACTCGATCCGCGATGGAGCGACGAAGGAGCTGCATTTCGAGCCACGCCTGGTGGACCTGCACATCGACCAGAAGGCTATAGAGGAAGCCTATGCCGAACTGACGCAGGGACTAACGGACGAGGACAAAGATCGACTGGGCAAGGCGGCGGCCAAGATGTCGATTCTGGTCAAAGCGCCTGAGCGCATTCGCGCGATCTGCGGCGACATCGCCAAGCATTTCCAAGAGAAGGCCGCCCCGAATGGCTTCGGCGCACAGGTGGTGACCTTCGACCGCGAAAGTTGCCTGCTGTACAAGCAGGAACTCGACCGGCACCTGCCGCCCGAGGTTTCTGACATCGTGATCTCGGTGAACAGCGGGGAGCCGGAATATGCGCCCTACAAGCGCGACCGGGATGCCGAGGAGAAGCTCCTTGACCGTTTCCGCGATCCCAAGGACCCGCTGAAGATCATCATCGTGACGTCGAAGCTGCTGACCGGCTTCGACGCGCCGATTCTGCAGACGATGTACCTCGACAAGCCGCTGCGTGACCACACGCTGCTGCAGGCCATCTGTCGGACAAACCGCCCCTATGGCGAGCAGAAGACGCACGGCCTAATCGTCGACTACCTCGGCATCTTCGATGACGTCGCGCAGGCGCTGAAGTTTGACGAGGAAGGCGTAAAGAAGGCGGTGTCAAACATCGCGGAACTGATCAATGCTCTGCCGATAGCCTTGCAGAAGTGCCTGGCCTATTTCGCCGGTGTGGATCGCAGCCTGATAGGGTACGAAGGGCTGATCGCCGCGCAGGAATGCATTCCAAACAACGACCTACGCGACGCCTTTGCCGCTGACTTCAGCGTGCTGGCACGGATCTGGGAGGCGCTGTCGCCCGATCCGGTGCTGACGCAGTATGAGACCGACTATCGCTGGCTGGCGCAGGTGTATGAATCCTTGAAGCCGTCCAGTGGGACAGGACGCCTCTTGTGGTACCAGCTTGGCGCCAAAACTATCGAACTGATCCACGAGAACGTCCATGTCGACGCGGTCCGCGACGATCTCGACACGCTGGTGCTCGATGCCGAACTGCTCGAGGCCGTCCTCGGCAACCCAGATCCGGAAAAGAAGGCCAAGGAAATCTCCGTCAAGCTGGCAGGCCGCCTGCGGAAACATGCGGGAAATCCGAAGTTCAAGGCACTGGGCGAGCGCCTGGAGGACCTGAAGAACCGGCATCAGCAGGGCTTGCTGCTATCAATCGACTTTCTGAAAGAGCTCCTGGCGCTGGCAAAGGACGTGGTGAAGACCGAGCGCGAAACGCCAGAGGAAGAGGACATCGACCGCGGCAAAGCGGCGTTGACTGAGCTTTTCGAGGAGGCTCGGAACGGCGACACGCCCGTGATGGTTAAACGGGTCGTGGACGACATCGACGAGATCGTGCGCGCGGTAAGGTTTGATGGCTGGCAGGCCACGCATGCCGGCGAACGCGAGGTCAAGAAGGCGCTGCGCCATACGCTTTTCCGCTATAAGCTGCATCAGGATGCGGACCTGTTTGAAAAAGCGTACGGTTACATTCGTGAGTATTATTGACAACAGGGTATGAGGACACTGCCTCGCTCAGAGAGCGGTGAGATTGAAGCACCGACTAAGGGTGCCAAACTTCGACATGCCATGCTCGTCCCGTCTCGGGAGGCTTGCGTCTCTTTTTGAGTCACATCGAGGCGTACACCGATAGTTCCTAAGTTAGGCACCAGCGTCCGCCGCGCAATTCATAGCTTGCCGCCGTGAAGAGAGAGCAATTGCCTAAGATCCTCGTCGAGTGCCCTACGCAATGAGTCGATGTCATTTGCAAGCTGATCGTAGCTCACAGTATCAGATTTCAAGAAGATATGTATAGCGGCGGAGCCGTGGGAAAGCGGTTCATGATCATCATATGCGACGCGCACGCTCGGCACCTGGTCCAGCACACTACCTAACCAACTTATCTCATCGATCTGAATTGTTTGTTTCCCACTGCTGCATGAGATTCCAATACAGTGGCTTGGTGCGGCCCATTCAAGCAGCTCTTGATAAGTTTTCCAGTCGAACCCCTCCAGACGCACGAGTTCTTGCCCTAGTCTTAGCTCGTAATCCATGGCCATTCCAATGTAGTCTGGATAGGTCTCAATTGGTCGGTCATCGTCCTCAAATTCAAAGGCGTCCATACCATTCCTCCGAGCCGCTTCGATGTGCGCGAACTTTCCGGACTAGCGATATTCCAATCTAGGATTTTCTGATCGAGTGCCATCATACACCCACGCGCCAGCGGCGCAGTTGCCTCTTCAAGTCCCTTGATGGCCAAGCACAAGACAGACTATTCCAATGCACCCAGTTCCCCAAGGTTAGCAGGGGTGCTCATTACGGCTTACCCACCAGTAGAGCAGTTTTAACAAGGTTCTTTATGCGCTTCTGACGCGGCAGAAGGTGATTTCCGGGCTGCAGCGTCTGAAAGCGCGTATGTTACTCCAGATTCAGGCTCCTATTAATAGGAGGAACGAAGGTGAGGCACAAAATTTAACCTCTTATTGCTCTCGCCATTGGCGCAGTGCCAATAGGAGCATTCTCGCAAGATTTTCCTGAACTACCAGTGAGCGGATTTAAGCTGCCAGTTGATGCTACGGTTCGGTACGAATGGTATAGAGACTCCGGGGCTACCGACGGAGGGTTCTGGCTACAGGAAAGTGGGTCGGTAGTACAGGCGAACAACTTATTCGTTACGCTCAGCGTCAGGGATAAATGCGGTAAGGGCAAATAGTGCTGTACTACCTTATCGTGTTTACCTGATTTACCTGAACTTGCAGCCGGGATCTGGTTTGCGGCTAGGTGTGCTGATCTACAGCGTCTGTTTCACCGCAGCGAGGATTGGAACCTGTGGAACGCGTTGGCAGGGATAGAATGGATGATCGGGGGTGATCGCTGCCGCCTCGCCACAAGCGAGACGGTCCTGGTGCTGAGCTTGAAAGCGGCTGTCAATGGGCGGACGAGATCCACCTCCGTGCCGCCGTGTGACCTGTGTGACCGTTGGGCTACAAGACTTTGATTGTCACAGCAGTTCGTGACTTGTGTGACCTTGGCTGAAGCCTCATCTCTCAAGAATGTCATCGGCGAACGCTTGCATCTGCGCCATCAGGGCGCGGGTTCTTCGCCGTTCTTCCAGAGCATCGCAGGTGAATTGACCGTGCCTGTACCTGCCGTTGCGCTCTCCTTTCGGTGCGCCGCTGCCGCTTGCCCCACCATGCATTCGGCAGCGCCGCTTCTCCCGCACGGCCGGGGACTGACACGGAGCTCCGGTCCGAGTTTTCGCCTCACAGCGTGGGGCCTGGAAGAGAGGTATTACCTTCCGGATCGCAGGATGCATGGGGTTGTCCATTTCTTTTTACCCTCCCCCATCCCTGCCAGTGTTGACAGCTCCAACAATCGCCTGCCCTCCGGGGTGAACGTGGACATGCTCGACCCTGACCGTCTGCTCGCCCCTGCGTCTCAGCTTGGCGAGAGCCTCCACCTGCAACGTGAACAAGCGTCCGAACTTGATCGCGACACTGCTCGCGATTTGCTGCTGTTCGACCTCCTCCGCCCAGTGCGCCCGTGACATAGCCTGCATGGTCAGAACATGCGTCATCACCATCTGGGCGGCCAACAGAGCCTCAACCTCGTTCTCGGGCCTGATCCCGTCGACAACGGCCAGAGCAGCATTGATTTCCTGGTCTGTCGGCGGTTTCGTCCAATGTGCTCCAAGACCTCTCATGAGACGGTTTATCTCTGTCTCAGCAAAAGCCTGCGAGGTGGTCCCGAAGGCATCGACAAAGCGATCCGTAAACCCCTTGAGATCACTGTGGCCCGGCCCGAGCGTCCGGGCCATTGTCGCCGACCTGCCTGGCTCGCGCTTCGCCTCGGTACTGGCCTTCATCTGGAGGCGAGGAGAGCGAGCCCTGACCCGCCCCTTAGCCTCCTCGATGGCCTGGACCTCGCGCGACTCTGGCGCCTGCGAGGGCGCAGGAACAGAATCTCTCACCTTCTTTTGCGTGCTCATGGCTGGCCTACCTTGTGCTTGAAGGCGGGTTCGTCCGACATGACGAGGGTGCAGGTGGCCAGACGCCCGACATAGCGACCGCAGGGAACCGCGACGGACTGTGTGACCGTCACATTGAGCAAGCTTCCTAAGTACTTGTGACTGTTGGCGGTCACACCGTCACGCAGGTCACACGTTTTTCCGGCACGGGAGCGAAACGCCCGCGAGGCGACCTCATAGCTGGTCACGAGACATCTCCTTCGAGAGCCCTCTGCCGGACTGCGTAGGTTCCGACCGATCGACCATCGACTTTAACGGAGAGACGATGCGCGCGATCGTTCCCGAAGGCGAGCATGTCACACTCGGCCAGCAAGCGAGCGATTGTGCCCGGCTGGCCAATACCGCCCACGGTCTCCCGCCAGCCCGTCGCGGTGAAGCACCAAAGAATCTCACCTGCTCGCATCTGACGGTAGCCGAGCAGGTCCTGAATGGGCCGCTGGTGGGAGCCGAAGTCCACCCCGTACTCCTTGCCAAGATCGCGGAAGCGGCTTTCGCTGTATCTCTCGACAACCTCCTGGATTGCCTGCAGAGCCGTGATCAACTCACCCGGTCCCTCACCTCCCCGCGTCAACAGGCAGGCCCTGAAGCACGCGTGCGCCGCCTGCTCTGCCTCTCCCTCGCCCCAGGGCAGGTTCAGGCGCTCGTGCGCGAGAGTGCCGGCCGCGGCGATCAGGGCGAAGCGGCTGGCAAGACGCTCCACCTGCCCATCGACATCGGGAAGTCCGGCCAGCATCCGCCCTTTGATCTCGCGGATCATCCTCCGGATGACTTCGGCGGCACAGCGAGGATCGTCAGCAAGCGTTTCGACGAACGCCGGACCTGCGACACCATAGTACTTCAAGGCCGCCGTCTTGATGGCTACGGCGAAGGTGGCTGGACTCTCTCCATGCGTATGCTCGAACAGGCCGAGCCCCTGCCCAGCATCGGCCGGCACGTCGATCAACCGCACGAGCTGTCCGGCCTTGGCCCGTTTGCCGCTTTCAGCGATCTTATCGGCCAGTCCGACCTCGCCAGCCGAGAGGAGCATGATGCGCCACTCCGCCCGAGCCTTCAGTTCGGCATCGCGCGCTGCGCGAGCCTTGCCTTGCCCGTTCACGAGCAGATACGCCGTCGATCCGGCCTCACGTGCGTCGAGTTCGCCCAGTTCGTCAAGGACGAGACACGTCCCCGAATGCGCCTTTGCAACGCTCTCCAGGCCATTGCCGGTCGCGCGCCAGGATTGGGCGAAACCGCCACGACCGCCGCCGCCCCAGACACTTCCGGCGGCAATCAGGGCCGTGCTCTTGCCAAGCGAGGATCCGCCGACCAGATGGACACCGCCGCCCTCGTCCCCGATGAGGTCGTTCACCGGGCCTGCGAAGGCAGTCGAGATGGCAAAAACCAGACGGGAGTTGCGCCCAGCCGGTGCCGCGACCGCATCAATCCATTGTTGCAGAGAGCCGCTCTGTGCATAGCGGGCCGCATCGCAAGCTCCATCGAACACATACCGCTCGTTCGCCTGCTGCCCAATTGTCTTGTGGGCCAGAACAAAGACCTCGCCACTCCAGCCGCAGTGCTTGACCAGGCACACCCTCGCCCTGCACCGCATGCCGCTGAAGGCGGCCTTCAACAGCTTGAGCTTCCTGGCATCACTGACGATATCGAGGCCAGCCGATACCAGCGGTTTAAACGCGTCGTGGCTGTGGCCGAGGAGATCCGCACGCGCCAGGAACCCTCGATGCTGTCGGCCGTCACGATCGTTCCATTCCAACGCGATCGCCCAACCATGGCCGTGCGGATCGCGCGCCTCACCTAGGACGGTGAACGGGCCGGTGAGCCGCGCATCCTCATGCCAGAGCCCCTCCTGCCGGAACTGATAGCCTTCCGGCCACGTCACCCCGGCAGGACTCGAAGCAATGGCGTGATGCAGATCAAGGTAGCCAGTGTCCATCACGCCCTCCTCACACTGGCGGCGGGGACGACGATGCGCGGAGCGGCGATCGTCAGCTGGCGCTCCAATTCGAGACCGTGCTCGACATCCTCGGCCATGAGCGGCCCGACATCACGCAGGAACTGCGCTGCCAATTGCGGCTTGAGCAGCACAACGCCTCTTCTGCCATCCCGCAACCAGTCGAGCGGGGATCGCCACACCGGCAGGGCTTCGGACTCGAGACGGGGCGCAAAGATCGTCCCCTCGCCCAAGCCCCAGGCGTAGCCGAGCCACGAGGCGAGGCGATCCGTCGACGGCGCCCAGGCGACGATGTCGAGCGGGGCGCCGCCACTGTCCTCGACGAGAAACAGGAGAGCGCATTCCCTCGGCGTGTCACACGAGAGATAGTGCGGGAATTCGAAGCGTCCTTCCGCCACCCAGGCGATGTCAGCAGCCCGGAGAGGCATGGGATGCCACAGAGCCGAAGCTGGGACGCCCATTTGCACGAGGCGGTCGACCTCGTCCCGCGAGAGCAGCGAGAGGCTGTCGTAGAACTCCTCGACCCATGACAGGTCGACGGGGCCCGTGATTGTGGTATTGTCGCGGTCGGAGCCGGCTTCCAGGCAAGGCATCCGCAACGTGAACCCGGTCTCTGCGCTGCCACGCGGGATCGGGTTTTCCGTGTTCAGCGTTCCCATTACGCGACCTCCTTGCGGATGGGCGGGAGGGACGCGAGCCAGCGCCGGAGATCCTCCGCCAGAATCAGGGTGCGGCGGCCGCGCTTGACCGCGCGGAGGCGGCCAGCCTTGATTTCCTCGTAGAGAACCGTGCGCCCCACGCCGGTAACCTTGCGGGTATCTTCAATGCTGTAGGTCAAGGGCTCGTTCATGATTTGTCCTTATGAATACGCGGGGATTCACCCGTGCTCCATAAATGACATAGTTATAAGATTTGGGGAGTCGACCCTAAGAACTAAGGTTGTTGTGCCTAACAAATTCGGGCGCCACAAAAGTACGCTTGAAGCGAATACTGCAGAGTGAATTTCTCAATGTTCTCATAAGGTGGGTTCGCTCATGCCGAACATTTTGAGCAATTAGCGTTTAAACGCTTAATGGCTGCGACAGTTGCGCGCATGAAGCATACCCCACTGCAGTTTTCGGATAATTTTTGCGGGATACAAGTCTCTCACAGCGAGTATTCATAGATCAAGTCGCTGGTATGATGTCCTTCGAAAGAACTATGTCGAACGTATCAATGTTAAGAGAGTTAAAGACTGAAGAGGTCTTTGGCTGAGAAATCTCTGAAGTTTGCGGTCAACTTTTCCTTAGAGGACACGCAGCGGAGTAAGTGTGTGTTTGACTAACAAGTCGGAGAGCAGAAGCAATTGTTCATGTCGATCGATAAGCGGACTCATTGAGGTTTACAGTGCGCTTGCTCGCTCATTCTGGTCCCATAGCAATACGTTAGGTAAGGCGAGCTGGCGCGCGTAGAATGTCGCCAACCGGCTCCGCCTTTCTCGATTGCCTACGTGGTCGCGCAGAGTGTCGGCAGAGGAGAACTCGGATATTAGTGAGTGAGGGTACAACGTCTTATCGGCACGTGCGATCTCATCGAACGAGGCGTCACTGAGATGTTCCAAAATATAAGAACGCAACCGCGGACCGGGCTCAAAGTCCCACAGCAAAATCCGACGGACTGCCCTTAAAAGATTCCCATTTATTGAAGGTGTAGGTAGGAGGTTTATTTCGATGGTCCTGTGCCGGAGTCGGTCAAGATAGCTTTTATGACAGACTACTTGCCGCTGCTTCACATCATAGAGTACCGAGTCACAGTCGAAAAAGGTACAACCTATCACGTCCTCTAGCTGATTAATGTTTGCATAGCCGGCTCTGTACGCCCATGTGGAACGGAGTGCCCAGAAATCGAGCTTCCAGCGTTCTGCAGCGTATGAATAACCACCGAACCTGTTTGGTTTAGCTCCCAGTCTATGGGCGAGTTCCTCGATCTCCTTTACCGGCGCGTCAATGACTAAGTCGACGTCAGATTTGAACCCACAGGCCCCAGCGCGAGCGAAATCGCGCACCATTCCACCAATAATAGCAACCCTACTGAAACCAAGAAAATGTTCACTAAGCAGTCGGCGCAACGACGCAACGGGAGCCGATTTATCACGCCATATATAATCGTCGATGCGTCGCTTTAAGACGCGTTCGTTTGCAGCTACGGACAATCTGGTACCTCCCTGACGTCCTGCCAAAGCTTTATTGCGAACGTGTCTGTCATACCAGAGACCATGTCCGTTAGCAGTCTCAGTTCGCGGTACCGAATACTTTTATTGCTGCATGAACGATCAGAGGAGTTGATGGCATCCTCTAAATAGTTGGGACTGATGAGTGAGAAGCCATACTTTGCTTTAGCGCTGCGGCGGCGTGAACTCAGATCATCGAAATCAGTGCGGTCGGAGATCGCATTCCAGAAGAACGACATCAATCCATCTATTGCCGCCGCACCGATCGCCTCCATCTTCAAAACACCTGCGTTCGAGAATGCAAACTGTTTTGCGATCTTCTTTAGGGCATTGCAAAGACGGCTTGTCTCCATCAAGGGCAACTTGTGCTTGAGCGCCATGATTGCGTCAGCCTCTTGGACGAAGCTCTCAGCTGCTTCCTTAATCAAGGCCTCGATCAGATACGCCCTAACATAGCCAATTTTGATATCACGCACGACATCTGGGTGCCGGCTACCCTCTTCCGCCCTCCCGAAAGAGCCTCGGATACGATGTACGATGGCAGAGTCCTTGAAGTCCTCATTGTGGGCAAGGATGGCCAAAACATCATCAGGAGAGACAATACCCTTCTTCATCACATCATCAACGTCGAGCACGCTGTAGGCGATATCGTCGCAGGCCTCCATAATCCAAGTAAGTGGATGCCGTTGCCCTTCCTCGAGCCCAGTTTCATCTCGTATCCACTTGATGATTGCTACCTCAGAATCGAAATAGCCGATCTTCTTTAAAACAGGATTATTCTTGTCTCGGTTCTGAGCGGACACAGGATACTTCAGCAGTGCAGCCAAAGTGGCCGCGGTTAGGTCAAGGCCAGCATGCTCGACATGGGTCTGAAGTTTAGTAACAAGGCGCAAGCTTTGCGGATTTCCGTCGAACTCAATAAACTCCGCTCTAACGAGTTCCGAGACAGAGGTGGGCAGGTCGTCACCCTGCTCAAGATAGTTCGAGAATATCCATTTCTCGCGAGCTTTGAACCAGCGGCCGATGGCGGCCTCTCCCTGATGACCGAAAGGTGGATTCCCTAGGTCATGTGCCAAACCAATAGCGGAAAGGATAGGTTGCACGACGTCGTGCAGGTCAGCTCCCTGAAAGATCTCAGACTTCTGGCTAGCCACACGAGAACCGATTGATCGAGCTAGGTTCGCAACCTCATGGGAGTGCGTCAGACGTGTGCGAACGCCATCGTTCTCGTCCATGGGCCATACCTGCGTCTTGTCAGAAAGACGGCGCACGGGCGTGGAGAAAAGAAGCCTGTCATAATCCTGCTGAAAGCGAGACCGCCAGCCCTCCGGATCTGCCTCTTCTATTGGGTGGGGCTTGTGACTTACAGGAGCTCCTCCCCGCTCGCGAGGCCATCGCTGCTTTGACCAGAGATTCATCATCAAGCACCCGTAGGCAGACCTCAGTTGTTCCTTACGATTAGCCTTTTCCAGCCGGCAACAACAGTCAAAGAGAGGCGTCATCCACGCTGATATTCGAATGCTGTAGCCGTTGACACTAGCCAGGACTCATAGAATGGCCACCTTCGGGGAACGGTTCCACCTTGATATAATATATCGAGTTAAAGGGCAAATTTGGCTACGCTTTGAGCAACTCGGACGAGGATTGCTCAACCCATTTCGCTTCCGCTCGATCCGTTTGCATTGTGATCTTCCGAGGAAATTGTGTGATCCACTTTTTCAGGTCCCAGGTCAGAATGTAATTAAAATAACTACGGCAGCCATTCCTGTGGCACGCTCCAATAAAGGAATAGTGACCCTCCAGTATCAACGGCTATCAATCGGAGGGAGCCCCGCAGTCGGGTCTATAGCTGTTGGGAAATCTTACTCGAAGGGCAGCGGCACCATTGATGAGAAGCCGGTGCGAATTGCGCTTGGGCGAGGATTCCGGAATGACAGCGGAAAAGTAGAGGTCGCTGTGGCCGGTCACATACGTCTCGTTGTCAAAAGAGCCGTCACGAAGGAAGCTAACGGACCCGATCTCCACGCGGCGCTCCGTCTCCATACTCGCCCGGTGGCTCGTAGCTACGTCAGTTTCAGTCGGTGTAGTCGACAGCCACCCGAGAAGCTGGTCGGAAGCAGCGCTGATCGTCGTCGCTATGTTCACCTCTAACAATCCGAGGCGAATCAATTGGCGTCCCCGGCACGTCCCCCAACCCTCCAGCGGAGATTAGAACCTGCGGGTCTGCGTTAAAATAAATAAAGCTTTCAATGAGATAGATGGTGCCCAGGGGCGGAATCGAACCACCGACACTGCGATTTTCAGTCGCATGCTCTACCAACTGAGCTACCTGGGCATCCGAAGCGCGGCGGAGCCGTGCGCGTCGTGGAGGGGTGTATAGTCAGACCGGGGCCGCATGTCCAGCGTCTCGGACGACAAAAATGCCGGGAATTTGCCGCTCAGGCCTCACGCCCGTCCTCGTCCTTGTCGTCTTCCTCGTTCTCGACCGCTGGGATCGCGTAGCTGCCCGACAGCCAGCGGTTCAGGTCCACGTCGGCGCAGCGCTTCGAGCAGAAGGGCCGGTAGTCCGGCTGGGCGGGCTTGCCGCAGATCGGGCACTTGCCGGAGGAAGCCAGGGGTTTGTTCTCGTTGGCGGCGTTCACATGCGCGTCCTTTCCATGCAGAGCAACTAGGTGGTTGCAGGCGCCATGCCGCGCAAGTCGGTCCGGAGGATGGGCAACCCGGCCTCAGGCCGCACTGAGCCAGCTGAAGCGGACGGGATACCCCTCCCCGTCGAGCAGGGCCGCGGCCTCGTAGAGAGGCAGGCCGACCACGTTGGAATAGGAGCCCACCAGCTTGACCACGAAGGTGCCGGCAAGGCCCTGAATGGCATAGCCGCCGGCCTTCCCGCGCCACTCGCCGGAGGCGAGATAGCGCTCGAACTCATCCCGGGAGAGACGCTTGAAACGCACACGGGTCTCCACCAGGCGCTCGCGGACCGAATCCCGCGGGGTGATCAGGCAGACCGAGGTGTAGACCCGGTGGGCACGCCCCGAGAGCAGCCTCAGGCAGCCGGCGGCCTCGTCGACGAGTTCCGCCTTGGGCAGGACGCGCTTGCCGACCACCACGACCGTATCGGCCGACAGGATGTAGGAGTCCTTCAGGTCCTCGCGCGCCCGGGCCACCTTCCGGGCCACCTCCGCCTTGGAGCGGGCGAGGCGCTTCGCCAACTCCTTGGCGCCCTCGTTCTTGAGGGGCGTCTCGTCCACATCCGCCGGCAGAAGGGCGTCCGGCTCGATGCCGGCCTGCTGGAGGAGGCCGAGCCTGCGCGGCGACGCGGAGGCGAGAACGAGCTTCGGACGCCAGCTGGGATTCGACACCTCGGAAGAAGACGCCACTTTTCTCTCCACGCTCCGGCCCCGTCGGGCCCTTCAAGGATACTCATCAAGGCAATAGCTACGCCGGGTCACAAAATGGCACCGGGCGCAGGCGAATCAAGCCGATCAGACGATGGGCGGCTCGGTGCCGGCGGACGACGGCTTCACCAGCGGGTCGTTCGTGGCCAGCGGGTCGTTCTTGGCATCGAGCCGCTCGAGCTTGCGATAGCGCACCACGCTGACCGGGATCAGCAGCAGGAACGCCACCGTGATCAGGCTGAGCATTTCCCACGGAAAGCTGACGAGGAGGCCGAACGCCGCCACGGACAGAACGAAGATCGGCAGCACCCACTGGCGCGGCACGTACTTGCCCATCGTCTTTCCCGAATAGGTCGGGATCGTCGACACCATGAGAAACGCGATGCCCACAACGTAGACCAGGATGACCGGGCCGACGGACGAACCCTGGATGGGAACGCCGAGGAAGGAGAGGTAGAGCGGCAGAAGGGCGCTCATGGCGCCCATGGGAGCCGCCATGCCGACGAAGAAATTCTTCTTCCATTCGGGCCGGTTGGGATCGTCGATCATCACGTTGAACCGGGCCAGGCGCAGTGCCGCCGCGATGGCGAGCACGAGCGAACCGATCCAGCCCACCCGTCCGAGCTCGTGCAGGACGAAGCTGTAGAGGATCAGCGCCGGGGTGACGCCGAAGTTCAGGAAGTCTGCCAGGGAGTCGAGTTCGGCGCCGAACCGGGAGGTTCCCTTCAGAAGGCGGGCGATCCGCCCGTCGACGCCGTCCAGGAAGGCGGCCACGATCACCGCCACCACGGCCCTCTCGTATTGCCCGTCAAAGGCCAGCCGGATCGCCCAGAGCCCCAGGCAGAGGGCGATCAGGGTGATGATGTTGGGGGCGATCATCCGGAACGGAACCGGCTTGAAGAGGCGCTTGCGCGGCTCGTTCGGATCCGGGGCGAAGGGCGGGAAAAGGTCACTCATGGCAACAACCTAGCGCATCGTACGGAAAAGTGGACCCGGTTTTCCCTTTTGAAGGATGCGCTCTTCAAAAAGGCGATCGTCGGCTAAACCCCGAAAACGGCGTCCACTTTCGGGCTTGACGATGGCGGGGATCCAGCCCGAGCTCGGCCGTTTGCGAACCATGGGAGAAGCGCAGAATGCGGTCAACGGTTCCGTAAGGAAAGACCGCGGGAAGGAGGCCTTTCCCGCGCGCAAAAGGCGTCAGCCCACCCGGTACTGACGCGCGGGCTCGTTGGCGGTGAGGTCGGCCAGCACCGTCTCTCCGGCGACCGCCGTCTGGCCGAGGCCGACGAGCACCTGGGCGTCGAGCGGTACGAAGATGTCGAGACGGGAGCCGAAGCGGATCAGGCCGAAGCGCTCGCCGGTGCTCAGATGATCGCCGATCTTCACGAACGATACGATGCGCCGCGCCACGAGGCCGGCGATCTGGACCACGCCGATCTTGGTGCCGGCCGTCTCGATCACCAGGGCGTTGCGCTCGTTGTCCTCGCTCGCCTTGTCGAGCTCGGCATTGAGGAAGAGGCCCGGCGTGTAGAGGATCTGGGCAATCCGGCCGGTGACCGGAGAGCGGTTCACGTGGCAGTCGAACACGTTCATGAAGACCGAGATGCGGGTCATCGGCTCGGGCGGCAGGTCGAGCTCGGCCGGGGGCACAGCGGTGGTGATGAGATTCACTCGTCCGTCCGCCGGGGAGACCACCAAGCCTTCCCGGATCGGCGTCACCCGCGGAGGGTCGCGGAAGAAGTAGCAGACCCACACGGTCAGGATCATCCCGATCCAGCCGAGCGGCGACCACAGCCACGCCAGCACGATCGTCGCAAACAGCGCGATCAGGATGAAGGGATAGCCCTCCTTGTGGATCGGCACGAAGATGCGGCGCATCGATTCCAGGATATCGGTCATTCTTTCACAGCCTTGAGAAGGTTTGCCAGGGGATGGCAGGCGCAGACGCTTCCGTCAACCTGCCACGCTCTCGGGGCTGCGCTCCTCCTCCTCAGCCCGCTTGAGGGTCTCGCGCGCCTGATCCGCCTCGCGCTGGCGGTTCCACATGGCGGCATAGACCCCGCCGAGGGCCAGGAGGCTCCCATGGTCGCCGCGCTCGACCACCCTGCCCTGATCGAGGACGATGATCTCGTCGGCCCCGATGACTGTGGACAACCGATGGGCGATCACCAGGGTGGTGCGCCCCCGGCTGACCCGGTCGAGAGCGTCCTGAATCTCCTTCTCGGTGAAGGTGTCGAGCGCCGAGGTCGCCTCGTCGAGGACCAGGATCGGAGGGCTTTTCAGGATCGTGCGGGCGATCGCCACCCGCTGCTTCTCGCCCCCTGATAGTTTCAGGCCGCGCTCGCCCACCGGCGTGTCGTAGCCCTCCGGCAGGAGTCCGATGAACCGGTCGATCTGGGCAAGGCGCGCGGCCTCCCTCACTTCGTCCGGACTTGCATCCCAGCGGCCGTACTGGATGTTGTACCCGATGGTGTCGTTGAACAGCACCGTGTCCTGGGGGACCATGCCGATGACCTTGCGCAGGGAGCCCTGCTGCACCTCGGCGATGTTCTGCCCGTCGATGAGGATGCGCCCGCTCGTGGGCTCGTAGAAGCGGAACAGCAGCCGTGAGATCGTCGACTTGCCGGCGCCGGACGGACCGACGATCGCCACCGTATGGCCGGCCGGAACCTCGAAGCTCACGCCCTTGAGGATCGGGCGCTCGGGAATATAGGCGAAATGCACGTCCTCGAATCGAACGACGCCCTGCGCAACCTGGAGCGGCCTGGCGCCGGGCTTGTCCTGAATCTCGGGATTGCGCTCAATGATCGCGAACATGTCGTCGATATCGATCAGGGCCTGTTTGATCTCCCGGTAGAGCATGCCCATGAAGTTCAGCGGGATATAGAGCTGCACCAGCATGGCGTTGACGAGCACGAAGCTGCCGATGGAGGCCCGCCCAGCCATGATGTCCCGGGCGGCCAGCACCATGACGATGGCCATGCCGATGGAGAAGATCACCGCTTGGCCGGCGTTGAGCACCGCCAGCGACGTGTAAGTCTGGGTGGAGGCGCTCTCGAACTTCGCCATGGAACGATCGTAGCGGGCGGTCTCGCGCTGCTCGGCGCCGAAATACTTCACCGTCTCGTAGTTCAGGAGCGAGTCCACCGCCTTGGTGTTCGCATCCGTGTCCGAATCGTTCATCTGCTTGCGGATCGAAATCCGCCACTGGGTCGCCTTGTAGGTATAGGCGAGGTAGACGACCACCATGACGAACACGACGGCGGAATAGAGCCAGTTGAACTCCCAGGCGAGCAGTCCGAGAACCAGAACGAACTCGAGGATCGTCGGCACGAGGGTCAGAACCACGAGGCGCGACAGCTCCTCGATCCCCTCGCGGCCGCGCTCCAGCACGCGGGTCAGGCCGCCGGTCTTGCGCTCCAGATGAAAGCGCAGGGACAGGCGGTGCATGTGCTCAAAGGTCTGGAGCGCCAGGTTGCGGACCGCGTGCATGGCGACCTTGGCGAAGAGGCCGTCGCGCATCTGGGTCAGGACCGCCATGAGGATGCGGGTGAGGCCGTAGATGGCGGTAAGCAGGATCGGCGCCTTCCAGAGCCAGGAGCCTGCCGTCGCGGCCGCCTCGGCTCCCTGGGCAGTGCCACCCGTGGCCGCCACGAGCGCATCCGTGGCCCATTTAAAGGCGAACGGCGTCACCATGGTGACGCCCTTGGCTACCAGAAGCAGCCCGAAGGCGAGGAAGACGCGGCGCTGAAGGTCCGGCCGGCCGTGCGGCCAGAGATAGGGCCAGAGTTTCGTCCAGGTGGCCGCCAAGCCTTTGGGCTTTGGCGCAGCAGCGCTCGTCGTCGGGACGGCGGTGGAGGGAGGCATACGCGAGAATCCAATCGAGATGTTAGGTCCCGATATAGGCGATTGGACGGGTGAATTCACCCCAAGTCTGTCATTGTTCCAGGTTTCAGCGGAGCACAGCGTTCCCGATGTCCCTCGATCGCTTGGAGACCGAGGAGGCCGGGCGATGGAACCCGGACGTGATGCCCGGCCTCGTGCCGGCCATCTCAATCGGAAAGGCACTGAGCCTCAAGCAAGCGGGATCACCGGCCATGTGCCGGTGATGAGGTCGCGGTGGATATCCGACCGATGAGCGGTCCGGCTCAATTGCTCTCAGTTGCTCTTGGGAGCCTGATCGCCCGGCAGCACAAAGACCTGACCGGGATAGATCAGGTCCGGATTGCGGATCTGCTCCTGGTTCGCGCCGTAGATCACCGTGTAGCGAAGACCCTTGCCGTAGATCCGCTGGCTGATCCGCCAGAGATTGTCGCCACGCGACACGATGGTGGTGTTGATGTTGGGGATGACCACCGACCCGACGCTGGCCATCTGTCCTTCCGGCAGAGCGGAGGCCACCTCCCGGGAAGGAGGGGCCGACGAGCCTGCGGACGGCGACGATCCGGCAGTCTGCGGCTGAGCCGACGCGACCTGGACCGGCACGTTGAAGCCCACCTCGGCGCGGGAGCGAACCTGCCCCGAGACCGGGTCCACGTCATCGAGGCGGATCCGGTAGTCGCCCGGCCTTACGCCGCTCCCGATCGAGAACGACACCTTGCCGTCGCCGCCTGCCCCGCCCGGCGCGATGAGGCTCTCGTTGAGATAGAGGCGCACGGTCGCCCCCGGGGCAGACAGGCCGGACACGAAGAGCTTCCCCTCCTCGGCCTCGACGGTCACGATCTTGATCTCCGGCCGCGGGGCCGGTTGGGCGGGCTGCCCAGGAGCGGCTGGCGGCGGGGACACCGTCGGCGCGAGGCCGGCCTGCTGCTGTGCGGCCGGCGGAGGCGCGACCGGCTGGGTGTCAGCCGTCTTGGTGTCGGATTTCGGCTCCTCGGCCACCTTGGCCGGCGGCTCGGGGTTCGACAGCACCACCGTCGGCTGGTCCGGAGCCGTCAGGGTCACGAGGGGCCGCGTCTTGGCATCGGAGATGACAACCGTGACGCTCTGCGCCGAGCGCTGGCGGGTTCCATCCGGCGCAATAGATTGCAGCGCGACAAGATGGGAGCCGGGCGGCAGGGGCGGAGGCACGATGGCGAACAGGCCCGAGGCATCGGCCGCGGCACGGGCATGGACCTGATCGCCTCTCAGCAATTCGATCGTCGCCCCGGGAGCGGCGCGGCCGGCGATCACGCTCTCGCCGTCCGGTTCGACCCGCACGAGGTCGAAGGATGGCACGATGGGCGTGTCCTTGGGCTTTGCCGCGGGAGCCTCGCTGGAAGCGGCCGGCTTGGCGGCTGCTTGCTGGCCCGGCCCTGGCGCGCCAGGCGTGGGAGCCTGGGCCGTTTGAGCGGGCGCGGCATTCTGGGAGGCTTCCGGCTTGCCGGACCAGGACCAGTAAAGCACCCCGAGAAGGACTGCGACAACGGCTGCAGCAGCGGCGCCAAGCAACGCGATTGTACCTTTTATTTCCCTCGGATCCGCCATGGTCTTTTCTCGAACGCGGCACTTTCGTGCATTTAAACCGTTTATCTTTCAAAAGGCTACGGCCATAAAGGACAATTAATGCTCTACGACGACTCAGCGCGGGAGGCTCCCCGCCTCCCCGAAATGCCCATGTCATCCAACAGACCGATCAAATCCATCTGCGTTTATTGCGGCTCCGGCTTCGGGGACGATCCCGTTTTCGCTGAGAATGCGGCGTTATTGGGCCGCCTCATGGCCGAACGAGGGATCAATCTCGTCTATGGCGGCGGCAATGTGGGCCTCATGGGCACTGTCGCCCAGTCCGTGCTCGATCACAGCGGTTATGTCACAGGGATCATCCCAGACTTTCTGAAATCCCGCGAGAAGCTCCTCGACGACGTGCAGGAAACCATCGTCGTTCCCGACATGCACACCCGCAAGCGCCTGATGTTCGAGAAAGCCGACGCTTTCGTGGCTTTGCCCGGCGGCATCGGGACCCTGGAGGAACTGGTCGAACAGATGACCTGGTCGCAGCTCGGCCGGCACACCAAACCGATCCTGATGCTGAGCACCAAGGGCTTCTGGAAGCCGCTTCTCACCCTGATCGCCCATATGCGCGAACAGGGCTTCATCCGCCCTGGCCTGGAGCTCAACTACCTCGTGGCGGAACGGGTCGAGGAGGTCATCCCCATGGTCGAGGATGCGGCCCGGCGGATCGGAATCGTCAGTAACGAAGAGGCGATCGAAAGCCAGTTCTAGGTCAGAGCCTCAGCCTGTGCGGGACAGCACGAGCCCGCCCAGGATCATGCCTGCCGCCACCAGCCGCTGCCACGTGATCGCCTGCACGGGGAGGCCGAAGGCTCCCACCGCGTCCAGGATCAGCGCGGCGGCCACCTGGCCGAAGACCAGGGCCGCCACGGTGCTGACCACGCCGAGCTGCGGCACGCCCCAGATCACGACGGCCACATAGAAAGCCCCGAGAACCCCACCAAGCCAGGACCACCAGGGAGCCGAGCCCGCGGCGCTGCCCGAGGGCCACGCCCCGCGGAAGGCACTGATCGCCGCCAGGACGACGAAGCCGATCCCGAACGAGATGCAGGCCGCAAGCACCGGATCGCCGAGGGCCTTCGCCAGGGCCGCGTTGATCGGCGCCTGGGACGCGAGGAACACGCCGCCCAGGAGGATTCCCAAGAGCGGCAGCAGGATCGAAACGTTCATGAGGGTGCCTGCGCGCAGAAGAGCGTGGCGATCGAATCTAGAGCGACGCGCCCGCCTTCAACAGCTTGTAGACCATCGAATCCGTCAGGGCCTGGAACGATGCGTCGATGATGTTGGGGGACACTCCGATGGTGGTCCAGCGCTCGCCCGAACCATCCGTGAACTCGATCAGCACGCGGGTGACGGCATCCGAGCCGCCCTGGTAGATGCGGACCTTGTAGTCCACCAGTTCCAAGTCCTGGATCAGGTTCTGGTACTTGCCGAGATCCTTGCGCAGGGCGACGTCCAGCGCGTTCACCGGACCGTTGCCCTCCGCGGCGGAGATCAGCACCTCGTCGCCCACGCGCACCTTCACGATGGCCTCCGAGGCGGTGACGAGTTCGCCGACCGCGTTGAAGCGGCGCTCCACGTTGACGGAGAAGCGCTCCACGTCGAAGAAGGCCGGCACCTCGCCCAGCATGCGCTTGACCAGCACGTAGAACGACGCGTCCGCGCCTTCGAACGCGAAGCCCTGCGCCTCCTTGCGCTTCACCTCGTCGAGCACCCGTGCGATCCGCGCATCGCCCCTTTCGAGCGCGAAGCCGCAGCGCTTCAGCTCGGCCAGAATGTTCGACTGCCCGCCCTGGTCGGAGACGAGAAGCCTGCGCGCGTTTCCGACGACTTCCGGCTCGACATGCTCATAGGTGCGGGGATCCTTCAGCACCGCGGAGGCGTGGATGCCAGCCTTCGTAGCGAAGGCGCTCGCCCCCACGAAGGGTGCATGGCGGTTCGGCTGCCGGTTGAGGATCTCGTCCACCTGCCGTGACACATGGGTCAGCTGGCCCAGCGCGTCGTCCGTCACGCCGAGATCGAAGCGGGCCGCATAGCCGTCCTTCAGCTTCAGGGCGCCGATGAGCGTGATCAGATTGGCGTTGCCGCAGCGCTCGCCGAGCCCGTTGAGCGTGCCCTGGATCTGACGGGCGCCGGCTTCCACGGCCGCGAGCGAGTTGGCGACCGCACAGCCGCAATCGTCATGGGCATGGATGCCGAGATGCCGGCCCGGCACGACCTTGGAGACCGCCGTGACGATCTCCGTCACCTCGTGAGGAAGGGTGCCGCCGTTGGTGTCGCAGAGCACGATCCACCGCGCGCCGGCCTCGTAGGCGGTCTTCACGCAGGAGAGCGCATAATCCGGGTTAGCCTTGTAGCCGTCGAAGAAGTGCTCGCAGTCGACGAGCACCTCGCGGCCTTTCGCGCGGGCGGCCTCGACGCTCTCATGGATGCCCGCGAGGTTCTCCTCCGGGGTGGTCTCGAGCGCCACCCGCACATGGTAGTCCCACGACTTGGCCACGAAGCAGATCGCGTCCGCCTCGGCCTCGAGCAGCGCCGCAACACCCGGATCGTTCGACGCGGAACGCCCCGCACGCTTCGTCATGCCGAATGCGGTGAACTTGGCGTTCTTCGTGCGCTTCTCGGCGAAGAACGCGGTATCGAGCGGGTTCGCGCCCGGATAGCCGCCTTCCACGTAGTCGATGCCGAGCCTGTCGAGGAGCGTGGCGATCGCCTTTTTGTCCTCAAGGGAGAAGTCCACGCCGGTCGTCTGTGCCCCGTCGCGCAGGGTGGTGTCGAAGAGGGTGATGCGCTCGCGGCTCATGACGACAACTTCCTGTCTTCCTGGGGCGTCAGACGCTTTTCCATGGTGGTGGTGCCGAGCCATTCGTCGCCGAGCGGCATGGTATTGCGACGCTGCGGCTGGAAGCCGTGCTTCTGGAAGAAGGGCAGCGCATTGTCGCTGACCTCCGCCACGAGGCGGGCAGCGCCGCGCGCGCCGGCGAGCTTCTCGACGGCGTCGTAGAGCATCGTGCCGATCCCCTGGCCGGCGGCCGCGGGATGCACGTAGAACAGATCGATCAGCTCGTTGTCCTTCAGCGCGATGAAGCCCACCGGAGAGCCTTCGACGGTGGCGATCAGGGTCAGGCTCTTCGTGAGCCTCTCGGCGAAGGAATCGTCTTCGGCGCGAGCGATCCAGGCCTCCTGCTGGCTCTCGCTGTAATCCTCGCCCGTCAGTTCGGCGATGCTCTCCTCGTAGATGTCGACGAGGAGCGGCAGATCCGCCGGCAGGAAGGGCCGGAGCCCCGGTTTCGGCAAGGCCTGTCCCATCAGCGTCTCTCTCTCTTGGTCGCGCACATCGCTTCGCATCCGTCGTCACCGGTCCTGTGCCGGTGATCCCGATCCCGAGGGGCGCGGCGCCTCAATGCAGCGGGATGGCCGGGACGATCCGGACCGTGACGGGGAGAGACATCGTCCCTCACCGCGCCACCTCCCAGGTGGTCGTGCCGTCCTTGTTGTCCTTCACGACGACGTTCAGGGCCGCGAGCTCGTCACGGATGCGGTCGGACTCGGCCCAGTTCTTGGCCGCGCGGGCGTCCTTGCGGGCCGCGATCAGTGCCTCGACCTGTTCGGAATCGACGCCGAGGGACGCTTGCCTGCGGGCCTTCCAGGCCTCGGCCCCTTCAAGGAGAAAGCCGAGCGCCCGCAGGTTGGCGCCGAGCTCCGCGTGAGCCCCCTGCCCGTCGAGGGCATGAAGCTCCGCCAGCATCTTCGGCGTGTTGAGATCGTCCGAGAGAGCCTCGACGATGTGGTCCGACAGGAAGGCCGCCTCCCCCCTGCCCGCCAAGTCGTACCAGCGATCCAGGGTCTTCTCGCTTTCCTCGAGCCCCTTCACCGTCCAGTCGATGGGCTGGCGGTAATGGGTGCGCAGCATGTTGAAGCGCAGCACCTCGCCGGGCCAGTCCTGCAGGAGCTCGTTGATGGTGAAGAAGTTGCCGAGCGATTTCGACATCTTCTCGCCTTCGACCTGCAGGAAACCGTTGTGCATCCACACATTGGCCATGCGCGGCGTGTCGAACGCGCAGCAGCTTTGGGCGATCTCGTTCTCGTGGTGCGGGAAGACGAGGTCGATGCCGCCGCCGTGGATGTCGAAGATCTCGCGGGCCGTCGGGTCGGAGCAGGAAAGCCTTGTCTCGAAGGCCTGGATCAGGTGCTTCCAGGACATGGCCGAGCACTCGATATGCCAGCCGGGACGGCCCGGGGCTGCGATCCCGGCCGGCGACGGCCAGGCCGGATCCTTGGGGCCCGAGGGCTTCCAGAGCACGAAATCCATCGGGTCGCGTTTGTAGGGCGCCACGTCCACTCGGGCGCCGGAGAGCAGCTCGTCGAGGGAACGCTTCGAGAAGGCGCCGTATTGCGGGACATTCGGCAGGTTCTGCATGGCCGCCACCGAGAAGAGCACGTGCTCCTCGGCCACGTAGGCGGCCCCGCGGGCGATCAGCCGCTCGATGATCATCCGCATCTCGGCGATATGCTCGGTCGCTCGCGGCTCGACGAGGCGCGGAGCCTTGCCGGCCTCGTTCACCTCCTCCGGCATGAGCACGCCGAGCGCCCGGATATCGGCGTGGAACTGCTCCTCGGTCTTGCCCGTGACCACCCGGATCGCCTCGTTGTGGGGCAGGCCCGGGTAATCCCGGGCCGCGCGGGCGTTAATCTTGTCATCGACATCGGTGATATTGCGCACATACGTCACGGCTTCCGTACCGTAAACATGTCTCAACAGACGGAAGAGAAGGTCGAAGACGATGATCGGGCGGGCGTTGCCGATGTGGGCGTAGTCGTAAACGGTGGGTCCGCAGACATAGAGGCGCACGTTCTCGGGGTCGATCGGGACGAACGCGTCCTTCGACCGGGTCAGCGTGTTGTAGAGCCTCAAGCGTGCCGCCATGAAACCAAATCCCTGTCAGGCCGCAGGCCGGAGGGTGGTTTCGATCTTGGAATGAGAACGAGACGGCTCCAGCCAGCGAAATGCGCTAGCCGCAAATAATCCCGGAAATGAGGACCGTTGCCGTGTTCATGAAGCCATCAATGCCGATTCAGCCCTGGGACGTCAAGGTTTCCCATTTGGTAAGCATGTTTTATTTGCAGGGCCGCATGAAACGCGTTCCGGCCAAGCGCGTTAGAGCTTTGTTCACGCACACTCGTGGCATAATGGCCCGAGTTCAACAAAAGAGGTCTTCGATGCGCCGCGCATTCGCCATGCTCGGAATGGGTACTGTCGTGTTTTTTGCAGCCGCGTCCTTGACGCTGCTCCCCAACGGATCCCAGGCCTCTTCGACCGAAGCAACCTTCATGGTACCCGCCGCCGACGGCTATGGCGTTGCCGAGTGCCTCATCACAAACCAGGCATGTGGCCAAGTTGTGGCGAATGCCTGGTGCGAGGCCCACGGCTACGCGAAAGCCGTCTCCTACCGGCAGATCACCCCGGACGAGGTCACGGGCAACATCCAGAAGGCCTCCCTCGGCCCCAAGGAGCCGCCGGTCTCCGTGACCTGCTCGAACTGACGGCGGGTCCGGCTCAGGGCGCCATCGGCGCCAGCACGGCCCGGGCGGTGGTCAGCACGGCTCGGGTCAGTTCCGCCAGCAGAGGACCGACGATTCGGCTCTGCTGCCAGTACAGCGGAACATCGAGAGGCTGGGAGGGCTTCAAAGTCACCAGCCGCCCTGCCCGGAGATGATCCTGGACCAGGATTTCCGGGTTCATGCCCCAGCCCAATCCCGCCAATGCACCGTCAACGAAGGCCTGCGACGACGGAAGCCAATGGAGAGGCGGCTGCACCACGCCGTCGAGCGCCTGATCCAGCCATAACGACTGCAGCCGGTCTTTCTGGTTGAAGACGAGGCACGGCGCACGGGCCGCCGCGCCCGCACTCACCCCGGCAGGAAACCATCTCTCGACGAAGCCGGGACTGGCCGTCGCCACGTAGCGCAATGCCCCGAGCGGATGACAGTCGCAGCCCTGGATCGGCCGTCCATGCGAGGTCACCGCCGCCACGACCTCGCCGCGCCGCAGCCAGTCCGCGCTGTAATCCTGATCGTCCAGAACCAGATCGAACAGGTATCCCTCCGTCCTCGCCATGGCCGGGATGAACCAGGTGGCGAGGCTGTCCGCATTGACCGCGATCCGCAGGGTGACCGGCTGACCCTCCGGCTCCAGGCCGGGGAGGCTCTCGCGCAGGGAGCTTTCGAGCATGGCGACCTGCTCGACATGCCGGCACAGGCGCTGCCCTATCTCGGTCGCATGGCAGGGCTGCCCGCGAACGACCAGAACCGCCCCGATCCGCTCCTCGAGAAGCTTGATCCGCTGCGAGACCGCCGAGGGCGTGACGTTGAGCTGCTGCGCGGCCCGCTCGAAGCTGCCGGTGCGCACAACCGCGGCAAGGGCAGACAGAAGGGCATAATCCAGCATCGAATTAGAATTCCTAAATCGAGTCCAGCGACTTTAACTTCTCTAACCCGATAGCGCGGCCTAGGAAATGTCGAATCCCAATCGGACCCTCGACATGACCACTCCCCTCCTTGCCGGCTTCCTTCTCGGCCTCAGCCTGATTCTTCCCATCGGAGCCCAGAATGCGTTCGTGTTGCGCGTGGGACTGCGCGGCGAGCATGTTCTCGCCGTGTGCCTCACCTGTGCGCTCTCTGACGCGGCGCTGATCCTGGCCGGGGTGTCGGGTTTCGCGCAGCTCAGCACGCGGGTGCCCTGGGCCGAGACGGTACTGCTCTATGGCGGCGCCGCGTTCCTCGTGGCTTACGGCGGGCGCAGCTTCCTGGCCGCACTCGGATCGGCCTCCTTAAGGCCGTCCGAGGCGGCACCGGAGAGCCTTCGCCGGGTGGTGCTCACCTGCCTGGCGTTCACCTGGCTCAACCCGCACGTCTATCTCGACACGGTGGTGCTGATCGGCTCGATCTCGACCCAGTTCGACGAAGGCAAGGGTTGGTTCGCTACCGGCGCCATGACGGCCTCCTTCACGTTCTTCTTCGCCCTCGGCTTCGGCGCGCGCTTGCTGAAGCCGCTCTTCGCCCGGCCGGTCACGTGGCGCATCCTCGACATCGGGATCGGCATCATCATGTGGGCAACGGCCGCGAGGCTTCTGTTGAATGAAGGCTCGGTTTGATGGCTTGGCTTCAGTTCAACCACACGTCATGACCGGCACAAGGCCGGTTATGACGACCAGAATGATTCCTATCTCCGCCCACCCTATTTGTTGAGCCATTCGCCGCATTTGGGCGGCACCTCGGTGCCCCAGGGCATCAGAGGAACGGTCGAGGTGGAGTTCTTGGGCGAACCCTCGATGGGCCGGTCGGAATAGACCATGTAGACCAGGGTGTTGCGCTTGGCGTCGCAGCCGCGGACGATCTGCATCTTCTTGAAGATCAGCGAGCGACGCTCGCTGAACACCACGTCGCCCTGGCCGAACTTCTGCTTGAACTTCACCGGCCCCACCTGCCGGCACGAGAGCGAGATGTCGGACACTTCCTCGGCCACGCCGAAGGTACCCGAGATGCCGCCGCGCTCCGGGGTCGTGTAGTGGCAGGCCACACCCTCGGCCACGGGATCGTCGAGCCCGTAGACCGCCAGCTTGTCGTCCGGCGTGAGCGCCCGCCAGACCGTGGACTTTTTGAAGATCAGGTCAGGCTCCTGGGCGGCGGCACCGGTCACGGCGGCCAGCGTCACAGCCAGAGCTAGGGCGATTCGAGCAAGCATCGGTTCAATCAACTCCCACGGTCACGCTGACATGTGGGGATCGCTCGGGCCTTTGACGAGATGCTCCTCGCCGTGATGGCTGACGATGCAGATCTTGTTGCCGTCGGGATCGCGGAAATAGGCGCCGAAATAATCGGCATGGTAGTGCGGCCGCAGGCCCGGCGCGCCCTCGTCCGTCCCGCCATGCTCGAGCGCGGCCGCATGACAGGCCTCGACCAGACTGCGCCTCGGAGCCAGAAGGGCAATCATGCAGCCATTCCCCGGGCTCGGCTTCCGGCCGTCGAACGGGCGCACGACCAGGAATTGCGGCCGCCCGCCGGGCTGTCCCCAGCCGATCATGGTGTCGTCGGAGAACCGGACCTTGAGCCCCAGGGGCGCCAGCACCGCGTCGTAGAAGCCCCTGGCGCGGGTGAGGTCATTTGTCCCGATGGTCGTATGGGAGTACATGCAGGATCACTTTTCGCTGGTGCCGGTCTGAAGGGAGCTAGACAGCTTCCCTGGAAGCAGGCAAGGCGTTAATCACAATAGGGTCAAATTCCAGCGGCACATGACCAGCCTATCCAGGCATTCGACGCCGTAACGGACCGGTTCTGCGATCAGCTCAATGGCAAAGACATCTTTTCTCCGCTCCCTCATCGCCGTCGCGGCCTTCCTGGCCGCCGGCCAGGCGGCCTATGCCCAGTCGGCGCAGTGCCAGCGGTTCCAGGCCGAGCTGGCGTCCCTGGAGCGCAGCGGCGGGAGCGCGCCGACCGGCCAGATGCAGGCGCAGCGGGCAGAGATCAACCGCCTCGTCGGCTATTACCGCAACATCGGCTGCGAGCGCGGCCCGCTCGGCTTCCTGGCCGGCCCGGCCCCGGCCGAATGCGGCTCGATCGCCGGGCAGATCCGCCAGCTCGAGGCCGGCTATGCCCGTCTCGCGTCTCAGGCCGTCGACCAGAGCCAGATCGAGGCGCGCCGCCGGCAGTTGCAGGTGGCCGTCCAGCAGACCTGCTCCACCGACCAGCCGCGCGGCTTCTTCGAATCCCTGTTCGGCGCCCCGCGCCAGCAGCAGCCGCAGCAGCAAATCATGCCCGAGGGCCAGCCGATCATCGCCGATGACGGGCCACCCTCCATGGGCGGCGGCCGCCTGATTTGCGTGAAGACCTGCGACGGGTCGTTCTTCCCGTTGACCACGCCTCCGGGCGGCGGCCAGAGCGCGAACGAGATGTGTCAGGCCCTCTGCCCCGGCACGGAGACCCTGGCCTTTGCCTATCCGGGCGGCGATCAGGGCCTCAACCGGGCGGCCTCCCTGTCCACGAACCAGCCCTATACGTCGCTCGCAAACGCCTTCAAGTTCCGCAAGAGCTTCGACGAGAGCTGCGCCTGCAAGAAGTCGGACGAAAGCTGGGCCGTGGTCCTGCGCAAGGCCGAGAGCATGCTCCAGCAGCGCAAGGGCGACCTGATCGTGACCGCCGAGAAAGCCGAGGAGCTCTCCCGGCCGAAGACGCAGGCCGCCCGCAAGGCCGCCGACAAGAAGGCCGACGACGAAACCAAGGAAGCGGCCGAGATCGCCGCAGCCGCTCCGACGGCCAGCAAGGAATCGGCCGGCATCGGCCCGCAATCGATCGAGACCAATGCCGTGGTCGGCCAGGGCGAAGGTTCGAAGCAGGAGGTCGAGGCGGGCAACGGCCAGAAGAAGACGGTCCGGGTGATCGCGCCCAACGTCGTCCCGGTTCCGCACGCGCAGAACTGATCGCCTGACCGAAGACGGCTCCCCGTCGGTCTCAGGCCGAGCGAGCACGCACCAAGGCCGCCGATGACGGAAGGTCGGCCGTAGCCTCCCCATTCGGGCAGGAATGCCGTCCGTTCCACCCTGCCCACGGTCATGCTATCAACCCGGCATGAAACCGCTCGATTCCCTCGAGATGCCCCGCCCCGCGGGCGCGTCCGATTCCATCATTGCCGTCTCGGGCCTCAGCAAGACCTACGCGTCGGGCTTCCAGGCCCTGAAGTCGGTCGACCTGGAGATCCGCCGGGGCGAGATCTTCGCCCTGCTCGGGCCCAACGGCGCCGGCAAGACCACGCTCATCAGCATCGTCTGCGGGATCGTCAACCCTAGCACGGGCAAGGTCACGGCGGACGGCCACGACATCATCCGCGACTACCGGGCCGCCCGCACCAAGATCGGCCTCGTTCCTCAGGAACTGACCACCGATGCCTTCGAGAGCGTATGGGCGACGGTGACGTTCAGCCGGGGCCTCTTCGGCAAGCCGCCCAATCCGGTCTATCTCGAGAGGATCCTGAAGGATCTCTCCCTGTGGGAGAAGCGCGACAGCAAGATCATGACGCTCTCCGGCGGCATGAAGCGCCGGGTCATGATCGCCAAGGCCCTGTCGCACGAGCCCAAGATCCTCTTCCTCGACGAGCCGACCGCCGGCGTCGACGTGGAGCTGCGGCGCGACATGTGGAACATGGTCCGCCGCCTTCGGGAAAACGGCGTCACGATCATCCTGACCACCCACTATATCGAGGAGGCCGAGGAGATGGCCGACCGCATCGGGGTGATCAGCAAGGGCGAGATCATTCTGGTCGAGGACAAGCACGTCCTGATGCAGAAGCTCGGCAGGAAGCAGCTGACCCTGCACCTGCAAAGCCCTCTCGCAAGCCTGCCGCCGGAGCTGCAATCCGAGAGCCTGCAACTCTCCGCCGACGGAACCGAACTCGTCTACACCTTCGACACGCAGACGCAGGAGACGGGCATTGCGGGACTTCTCCGCCGCCTGAGCGAGCACGGCATCGACTTCAAGGACCTGCAGACCTCCGAGAGCTCGCTCGAGGAGATCTTCGTCAGTCTGGTCAGGGGGCGCTCGTGAACTTTTATGCCATCAAAGCCATCTACCTGTTCGAGATGGCGCGCACCTGGCGCACGCTGATGCAGAGCATCGCCTCGCCGGTGCTCTCCACCTCGCTCTATTTCATCGTGTTCGGATCCGCCATCGGGTCGCGCATGGCCAATATCGACGGCGTGAGCTACGGCGCCTTCATCGTGCCGGGCCTGATCATGCTGTCCATCCTGACGGAGAGCATTTCGAACGCCTCCTTCGGCATCTACATGCCGAAATTCTCCGGCACCATCTACGAGATCCTGTCCGCGCCCATCTCGGCGCTGGAGACGGTGATCGGCTATGTGGGGGCGGCGGCCACCAAGTCGGTGATCATCGGCACGATCATCCTGGTCACGGCACGGCTCTTCGTGGACTTCTCCATCGAACATCCCGTGTGGATGATCGCCTTCCTGGTGCTGACCTCGGTGACCTTCAGCCTCTTCGGCTTCATCATCGGCATCTGGGCCGACAGCTTCCAGAAGCTGCAGGTCGTGCCCCTGATGATCGTGACCCCTCTGGCCTTCCTCGGCGGCAGCTTCTACTCCATCAACATGCTGCCGCCCTTCTGGCAGACGGTGGCCCTGTTCAACCCGGTGGTCTATCTCGTGAGCGGCTTCCGCTGGAGCTTCTACGGCGTGGCCGACGTGGGCGTGGCGTTAAGCCTTCTCATGACCCTGGTGTTCATGCTGATCTGCCTCGGCGCCGTCTGGTGGATCTTCCGGACGGGCTACAAGATCAAGGCCTAAAATTGCACCGCACGTCATCACCGGCCTTGTGCCGGTGATCCCGATGATGTGAGGCGCCGCGTTCTTCTGATCGGGATGGCCGGGACGAGCCCGGCCATGACGTCGGGTGTTTCAAGCTGCCTGCCCGGCCAGCCGTGCCCTCGCCCTCTCGGGCCCGATCAGCGGCAGCAGGGCGCCGAGCTCGGGACCGTGGTCGAGCCCGGTGAGCGCCAGGCGCAGCGGCATGAACAGGGCCTTGCCCTTCACGCCTGTGGCGGCCTTCACAGCCTCCGTCCAGGCCTTCCAGGTCGCGGCATCCCAGGGCTCCGCCGGGAGGACGGCCGTGGCCGCCGCGATGAACGCCTCGTCCTCGATCACCGGCGACACCGGGCCCCGCACGACGTTCGCCCATTCGGCCGCGTCGCGCACCTTCGTCAGATTGCCGCGCACCGCGTTCCAGAACCCCTCGCCCTCGTCGGCCCCGAGCTCCGCCAGCCGCTCACGAGCGGCCTCGTAGGGCATGTCGTGGATCAGGCGAGCGTTCAGATGCTCCAGCTCGCTCTCGTCGAACTTCGCGGGCGCACGGGAGATATGGGAGAAGTCGATCAGGCGCGCGAGGTCATTGAGATCGGCAACGGGCCGCACTGCCTCCGCCGAGCCGACCAGCACGGCGAGCGAGGCCACCGCCTGCGGCTCGAGGCCGGCCTCGCGCAGCCCCTTGATCGAGAGATGGCCGAGGCGCTTCGAGAGGCCCTCGCCGCTCGCCGTGATCAGCAGGCTGTGATGGGCGAAGGTGGGCACGGCCGCGCCGAGCGCCTCGAAGATCTGGATCTGCACCGCCGTGTTGGTGACGTGGTCCTCGCCCCGGATCACATGGGTGATCTTGAGCTCGATATCGTCCACCACGGATGGCAGCGTGTAGAGATAGGTTCCGTCCTCTCGCACCAGCACCGGGTCGGACAGCGAACTGCAATCCACGTGGCAGGGCCCGCGCACGAGATCGTCCCAGGTGACGTTCGTCGGCTCGAGGCGGAAGCGCCAATGGGGCCTGCGTCCTTCCTGCTCCAGCTTGGCGCGGTCTTCATCGGTCAGCTTGAGGGCGGCCCGGTCGTAGATCGGCGGCAGGCCGCGGGCGAGCTGACGCTTGCGGCGGAACTCCAGCTCTTCCTGCGTCTCGTAGCAGGGATAGAGGCGTCCGACCGCCTTCAGCCGCTCGGCGGCCGCGTCATAGAGATCGAACCGGTCGGACTGACGGACAATCACGTCCGGCGGGATGCCGAGCCAGCGCAGGTCGGTCTCGATGGAATCCGCATATTCCTTCTTCGACCGCGCCACGTCCGTATCGTCGAAGCGCAGGATGAAGGTGCCGCCCTCCCGGCGCGCGAAGAGCGCGTTGAGCAGGGCCACGCGGGTGTTGCCGATATGGATGTGCCCGGTCGGGGACGGGGCGAAGCGGACGATGGGCTTGGACATGCAGATGCTATGGCGAAGCGCGCTCGGCCGCGCAAGGGGTGACGGGCGTTTCGCCCTCGTTCCCGGCGTGCGAACCACCGGGCACGATTACCCTCCCGACCGGGGCCGGGCTCGTCCCGGCCCCGGTCGGGAAGGCGTGGCGTCTCAAGCGATCGGGATCACCGGGACAGGCCCGGTGATGACGTGGCGGATTTCGAGAACCCTAAACGTCCTGTGGGCCGACCCGCGGCTTGCCCATGGCGCGCTCCAGGGCCTCGTCCTTCCGGTGGGCGACGAGCCCCTGGTCGCGGAAGCGATTGACGATCGGATAGCGGCGGTCGCGGCCGAAATTCTTGCGCGTCACCTTCACGCCGGGCGCCGCCTGGCGGCGCTTGTATTCGGCGATATAGAGCAGCCGCTCGACTTTCTTGACGACCTCCAGGTCGTAGCCCTTGGCCACGATGTCGGAGACGCGAAGCTCCTCCTCCACCAGGCCGCGGAGGATCTCGTCGAGATCCTCGTAGGGCGGCAGCGAATCCTGGTCCTTCTGGTTCTCGCGCAGTTCGGCGGTCGGCGCCTTCGACAGGATGTTCTCGGGGATGACGATGCCGTCCGGCCCGAGGGCGCCGTCCGGCTTCCAGCGGTTGCGCAGGGCCGAGATGCGGTAGACCTCCATCTTGTAGAGGTCCTTGATCGGGTTGAAGCCGCCGTTCATGTCGCCGTAGATCGTGGCGTAGCCCACCGACATCTCCGACTTGTTGCCCGTGGTCACCACCATGGCGCCGAACTTGTTGGAGATCGCCATCAGGATCGTGCCGCGGGCGCGGCTCTGGAGGTTTTCCTCGGTGATGTCCCGCTCCCGGCCGGCGAAGAGAGGCTGCAGGGCAGCCTCGAAGCCCTCGACGGGCTCGGCAATCGGCAGGATGTCGTAGCGGACGCCCAGCGCCTTGGCGCAGTCCTCCGCGTCCTTGAGCGATTCACCCGAGGTGTAGCGATAGGGCAGCATCACGCAATGAACTCGATCGGGCCCGAGCGCATCCACCGCCATGGCGGCGCAAATGGCGGAATCGATGCCGCCCGAGAGACCCAGCACCACCCCAGGGAAGCGGTTCTTCTCCACGTAGTCGCGCAGTCCCAGGACGCAGGCGGCGTAATCGGCCTCCCGGCCCTCCTCGACCGTCTCGACGGGCGCCTCGCGGCAGGCCCAGCCCTCCTCGCCCTTCTCCCAGACGGTCAGGACGATGGCTTCCTCGAAGGCCGGCAGCTGGCCGGCGAGCGAGCAATCCGCGTTGAGGATGAAGGAGGCGCCGTCGAAGACGAGCTCGTCCTGGCCGCCGACCTGGTTGAGATAGACGAGCGGCAGGCCGCTTTCCGTCACCCGGGCGCTGGCGATGCTGAAGCGCTCGTCCGTCTTGCCGCGATGATAGGGCGAGCCGTTCGGCACCAGGAGCAGTTCGGCTCCGGTCTCGGCCAGGCACTCGACCACGTCGCCGCTCCAGATGTCCTCGCAGATCGGAACGCCGATCCGGATGCCGCGGAAGTTCACCGGTCCCGGCAGGGGGCCGGGATCAAAATTGCGCTTCTCGTCGAACACGTCGTAGTTCGGCAGATCCACTTTGTAGCGGACGGTGATCGCGCCGTTGTCGAGCAGCGCATACGCGTTGTAGAGGGCGTCCCCCTCGCGCCAGGGCAGCCCGATCAGCATGCCCGGACCGCCGTCGGCCGTCTCCCGCGCCAAGCGTTCCAGGGCCGCCCGGCAGGTATCCTGAAAGGCCGGCTTGAGCACCAGGTCCTCGGCCGGATAGGCGGCGAGGAACTGCTCCGTGAACATCACGAGGTCGGCCCCGAGACGGGCCGCCTCGGCGCGGGCCTGGCGCGCCTTCTCCTCGTTGCCGGCGACGTCGCCGACGATGGGGTTGAGTTGGGCGAGGGCGATCTTGAGCGTGTTCTGAGCCATGATTCCTGAGCGTCGGACTCAAACGTGGAAGCCACTTTTGAGAGCCATCCGATGCTCCCTTTCTTGCTGGACGCATCATTCTGCGCGGAAAACCGGGACCACTTTTCCGCAGGATGCGCTGGGATCTAGCGCGCTGCCGGGTGGGCAGCAATCCAAGCGTAAAGCTTTCCCGTGAACTCTTAAACGCGCGTGGAGCAAGGCTGATCCAAGTGCGCGGCATGGGTCCCGCGCAAACTCGAATCTCTCGATTTCACATTCCCTGCAAAGCTCAAGCTTTTGGTGGAACCCGCAACAGTCCAGTTCGTTATTTCCACACGAAACACTGGGAGACTGACATGTTGAAAGGCGGCCTGCTCTGGCTTATCGGCATCCCTCTGCCGATCATTCTTATCCTCTTCTTCATGGGCTGGCTGAGTTAAGCCCAATCACGAGTAGAGTTGCGTATGCGTAAAGAAAAAGGGGCGCCCCAAGCGCCCCTTTTTCTTAAATCGACCAGTCGCTCATTCCGCCGCGAGGGCGCTCGGTCGTTCCCTTGACTGGCGCTCGCGCTTGATGAGCTCCGAGGTCAGGAACGCGATTTCCAGCGCCTGCTCGGCGTTGAGGCGCGGGTCGCAATAGGTGTGGTAACGGTCGCGCAGGTCCGCATCGGTGAGCGCGCGCGCCCCGCCCGTGCATTCCGTGACGTTCTTGCCGGTCATCTCCAGGTGGATGCCGCCCGCATGGGTGCCCTCCGCCTGATGGATGGCGAAGAAGTCCCTCACCTCGCCCATGACACGCTCGAACGGACGGGTCTTGTAGCCCGAGGCCGCCTTGATCGTATTGCCGTGCATCGGATCGCAGGACCACACCACCGTGCGGCCCTCCTTCTGCACCGCCCGGATCAGGCCCGGCAGGTGATCGGCGACCTTGTCGGCGCCGAAGCGGCAGATCAGGGTGAGGCGCCCGGCCTCGTCCTCTGGATTGAGGGCTTCGATGAGCTTGAGCAGACCGTCGGCCGTGAGCGACGGGCCGCACTTGAGCCCGATCGGGTTCTTGATGCCGCGCATGTATTCCACATGGGCATGGTCGAGCTGGCGGGTGCGGTCGCCGATCCAGAGCATGTGGCCGGAGGTGGCGTACCAGTCGCCGGTCGTGGAATCGACCCGGGTCATGGCCTCCTCGTAGCCGAGCAGAAGGGCCTCGTGGCTGGTGTAGAAATCCGTCGAGCGCATCTCGGGATGGGTTTCCGGATCGACCCCGATGGCCCGCATGAAGTTCAGGCTCTCGGTGATGCGCTCGGCGAGCTCACTGTAGCGCGAGGATTGCGGGGAATCCTTCACGAAGCCGAGCATCCAACGGTGGGCGTTCTCGAGATTGGCGTAGCCGCCGGTGGCAAAAGCGCGGATCAGGTTCAGCGTCGCGGCAGACTGGCGGTAGGCCATGAGCTGGCGGCGCGGATCGGGCGTGCGCGCCTCCGGCGTGAACGCGATGTCGCTGATGATGTCGCCCCGATAGCTCGGAAGCTCGACGCCGTCGATGGTCTCCGTCGGGGCCGAGCGCGGCTTGGCGAACTGGCCGGCCGCGCGTCCGACCTTCACGACCGGGGAGCCGCCCGCATAGGTCAGCACCACGGCCATCTGGAGGAACAGGCGGAAGAAGTCGCGGATGTTGTCGGCCGAATGCTCGGCGAAGCTCTCGGCGCAGTCGCCGCCCTGGAGCAGGAAGGCCTCGCCCTTGGCAACCTTGCCCAGGGTCCGCTTCAGCTTGCGGGCCTCGCCCGCAAACACTAGCGGGGGAAAGCCGGCGAGCTGCTGCTCGACGCTCTCAAGCGCCTCAAGGTCCGGATAGGCCGGCACCTGCTGGATCGGCTTGTTTCTCCAGCTGTCGGGCGTCCACCGCTCGGTCATGACACTTACCCCCGTGTCCTTTCTCAAAATTCTCGTCGTTCACCGCAACAAGCGGCACGAAACGGCACCTATACACGACATATTCAAAAAGGCGAGTGCGCTAGTTCACAGACCCGCTCCAGAGGACCGGATGCCGCGGCGCCTCGAATCGAGCCGCAAATCCTTCGATATGGAAGAATGGCGCTCCTCAGCGGGCGTGGCGCTGGCGGCTCTCGCGCCGGGACATCCAAAGGGCGCCGAACCCCATCGCGACGGCGATGACCGGGATGCCGAAATAGACATAGGCTTCCAGGAGGGTCATGGCTTCAGGTCTCTCAAGATCAACTTCGCTATGGAATGTAGGATAAAGCCTACGAAAAGCCAAATGATGCTGACCACGATGGCGATGGCATCCCTCGGCATGGCGTCCGACCCGTACCCGACGGCCACCATCGGTCCCACGAACCCGGCGATCACGAACGCGACGGCGACGTTGTTGAGCGCCGTCGCCGTCAGCTTCGTCTGCTCGTTATGGATCAGGCTCACCCCTCTCCCCTTCTGACAGAGCGCTCGGGCGTCTTTATCCCACCGCCACCGGCTTCTTGACCACCACGGGCGTGCGCATGGTGACCAGTTCCTCGGATGCCGTTGGGTGAACCGCCACGGTGCGGTCGAAATCGGCCTTGGTCGCCCCCATGGTGACGGCGATGCCAGCGAGCTGGATCATCTCGCCCGCATCATGCCCCATGATATGGACGCCCACCACCTTGTCGCTGGCCTTGTCGACGATGAGCTTCATGAAGACCCGGTCCTTGCCGCCTGACAGGGTGGCCTTCATGGGCCGGAAGGCCGTCTTGTAGACGTCGATCTCGCCGTAGATCGCCCGGGCCGCCGCCTCGCCGCAGCCAATGACGCCGATCTCCGGGGTCGAGAAGACCGCCGTGGGGATGAGGTCGTGGTCGACGATGGTGGGCTTTGCCCCGAACACCGTATCGGCGAAGGCGTGTCCCTCGCGGATGGCGATGGGCGTGAGGTTCGCCCGGTTGGTCACGTCCCCCACCGCATAGATCGAGGGCGCGAGGGTCTGGGAATAGCCGTCGACCGGGATGGCCCCGACCTCGTCGACGGTGATGCCGGCCTTCTCGAGGCCGAGCCCTTTGGTGTTGGGCCGCCGCCCGGTGGCCACGAGAACCTGGTCGACCATCCGCACCGAGCCGTCGGACAGGGTCGCGGCGATCCCGTCCGCCGTCTTCTCCAGCCGCGTGAGGGTCGTGCCGAGAGCCAGGTCGATTCCCCGCTGGGCGTAGGCCTCACCGAGGGCATCGCGGACATCCTCGTCGAAGCCGCGCAGGAGCTTGTCGCCCCGGTGCAGCAGGGTGACCTCGCTGCCGAGCCCGGCGAAGACGCCCGCGAACTCGACCGCGATATAGCCGCCGCCGACCACGAGGATGCGCTTCGGCAGGGTGTCCAGATGGAAAACCTCGTTGGACGTGATGCCGAGCTCGCCGCCCGGAATCACGGGCTCCAGGGTCGGATGGGCGCCCACCGCCACCAGGATGTAGCGGGCGCGGATGCGGGCACCGGTCTTAAGCACGTGGACCGTATGGGCGTCTTCGATCACGGCGCGGCTGTCGATGACCTCGACGCCCGCCTTCTCCAGGTTCGCCCGGTAGATGCCCTCGAGCCGGTCGATCTCCCGGTCCTTGTTGCGGATCAGGGTCGCCCAGTCGAAGCGCGTCTCGCCGACGCTCCAGCCGAAGCCTTCCGCATCGTGGAAGTCGTCGGCGAAGCGGCTGGCATAGACCATCAGCTTCTTCGGCACGCAGCCGCGGATGACGCAGGTGCCGCCGACCCGGTATTCCTCCGCCAGCATGACCTTCGCGCCATAGCCCGCCGCGATGCGGGCGGCACGAACACCGCCGGATCCGCCTCCGATCACGAAGAGGTCAACGTCGAAAGAGGACATGGGGCGGTCTCCGCTCAATTCTGCAACTCGATCATTCATATAAGGACGGTTCTCGCCGAAGTCCTCCGCCAGCCCTGCTTCGGAGACATGGCTGCTCACCTGAATAGCGCAGCTCTTACGCGAAGGTACGGTAAGGATAAAGGTGCAAGCCGCTTGCCGCCCTGCTGTTCCCTCATTAGGGTCTGCCGCGGACAAGCCGACCGGATGTCGGCGTCAACGGAGGAAATCGATGAGCCAGTTTCGTAAAGGTCTTTGGCGCGGCGCTCTCGCTGCGGCGGCCGTGGCAGGGTTCGTGACAACGGCGGCAGCTCAGATGGAGCTCAAGATCATGGCTCCGGCGGCTCCCGGCGGCGGTTGGGACCAGACGGCTCGCTCCATGCAGCAGGCCCTGACCCAGTCGGGCATCGCCAAGAGCGTGCAGGTCGCCAACGTTCCGGGCGCCGGCGGCTCCATCGGCATCGCCCAGCTCGTCAACAACTCCAAGGGTGACGGCAACCAGCTCATGGTGATGGGCTACGTGATGGTGGGCGCCCTCCTCACCAACAAGTCGCCGATCACCCTCGACCAGACGACCCCCATCGCCCGCCTGACCGCGGAATACGAGGCGATCGTCGTTCCGGCGAACTCGCCGATCAAGAGCGCCAAGGAACTCGCCGACGCCATCAAGGCCGATCCGGCCAAGGTGACCTGGGCCGGCGGCTCCGCGGGCGGCGTCGACCATATCGCGGCGGCTCTCTTCGCCAAGGCGGCGGGCGCCGATCCCACCAAGATCAACTACATCCCGTTCTCCGGCGGCGGCGAGGCCCTGGCGGCCATCCTTGGCGGCAAGGTGACGGCGGGTATTTCGGGTTACGGCGAGTTCGAGAGCCAGGTGAAGGCCGGCAAGCTTCGCCTCATCGGCCTCACCACCCCGGCCGACAAGGCCACCGCCGACCTGCCGTCGATCAAGGCGCAGGGCGTCGATCTCGAGATCGCCAACTGGCGCGCGGTCGTGGCCCCTCCCGGCATCTCGGCCGACCAGAAGAAGGCCCTGACCGAGGCCATGGACAAGATGGCCAAGTCCAAGGAGTGGCAGGAAATCCTGAAGGCCAAGGGCTGGGAGGATTCCTACGTATCCGGCGACGCCTTCACCAAGATCCTTGCCGACGAGCAGACCCGCACGAAAGAAGTGCTCACCGCCGTGGGGCTGGTGAAGTCTTAAATTTCAAGATAAAGCCCGTTGGAAGCGCCGCGTTCTCGGAGCGCGGCGCTTCTTTTTTGGGATAACCTATGAGCACATCACCCCAGCGGCGCGTCGACGTGGCAGGCCTCGTCATCGCGCTTCTTCTTCTCGGCCTGGCCGGTCTTGTCTGGTGGGACATGACCAAGCTCCAGATCCTGTCCCCCTACGATCTCGGCCCGAAGGTCATGCCGGTCGTCGTCTCGATCGGCCTGACGCTGCTCGCGATCGGCAACGGCATCGGAGCCCTGCAGGGCAATCTCCCGCCCCGTGACAGCCTCGACTGGAAGCCCATCATCCTGATCCTCGGCGGTCTTGCAGCCCTGATCGTCCTGATCGCGATCGGCGGTGGCTTCATGATCGGCACGGCCATCCTGTTCGCCACCACCTCGGCCGCCTTCGGCCGCCGGGCGTTCCTGACCGATCTCCTGATCGGCGCCGTGATCGCCGTCTTCGTCTATCTGCTGTTCGGCAAGCTCCTGACCCTGTCCCTCCCGGCAGGGCCGCTCGAGCGTCTGTTCTGAGGCCCTGCCCATGGAAGCCTTCACGTCCCTCGCGAGCGGTCTTGCCGTCGCCATTCAGCCGATGAACCTGCTGTTCGCCCTCATCGGCGTCCTTCTCGGCACCGCCGTCGGCGTTCTGCCCGGTATCGGCCCGGCGCTCACCGTGGCGCTGCTCCTGCCGATCACCTTCAAGCTCGATCCTGCGGGCTCGATCATCATGTTCGCCGGCATCTATTACGGCGGCATGTACGGCGGCTCGACCACCGCGATCCTGATCAACACGCCGGGCGAAAGCGCCTCCATGGCAACGGCGCTTGAAGGCAACCTGATGGCCAAGGCCGGCCGCGGCGGCCCGGCGCTGGCGACCTCGGCCATCGGGTCCTTCGTGGCCGGCACGATCGCCACCCTGGGCCTGACGCTGCTCGCCCCCTATCTCGTCGAGATCGCCGTGAGCTTCGGGCCGGAGGATTACTTCGCTCTCATGTGCGTGGCCTTCGTGACCGTCTCGGCCACGTTCGGCGATTCCCCGGTCCGCGGCCTCACCAGCCTGTTCATCGGCCTGCTGCTCGGGCTGGTGGGCATCGACATCCTGTCCGGCCAGTCCCGCCTCAGCTTCGGCATTCCGGAGCTCTACGACAACATCGAGGTGACGACCCTGGCGGTCGGCCTCTTCGCTGTCGGCGAGGCCCTCTACGTGGCGTCACGCCGCCACATCCATGAGGAGAAGCTCGAGCCCGTCCGCGGCTCGCTCTGGATGACCAAGGAAGACTGGAAGCGGTCCTGGAAGCCTTGGCTGCGCGGCACCATGTTCGGCTTCCCGATCGGGGCCCTTCCGGCGGGCGGGGCGGAGATCCCGACCTTCCTGTCCTACGCGACCGAGAAGCGCCTCACCAAGCACCCGGAGGATTTCGGAAAGGGCGCCATCGAGGGCGTCGCCGGCCCGGAGGCCGCCAACAATGCGTCCGCCGCCGGCACCCTCGTGCCCCTGCTGACGCTCGGCCTTCCCACCTCGGCCACGGCCGCCATGATGCTCGCGGGCTTCCAGCAATACGGCCTCAATCCCGGCCCCCTGCTCTTCGCCGAGCAGCCTGCCCTCGTGTGGGGCCTGATTGCCAGCCTGTTCATCGCCAACGCCATGCTGCTGGTGCTGAACCTGCCGCTGGTCGGCCTTTGGGTGAAGCTCCTCGCCATCCCGCAGCCCTGGCTCTATGCGGGCATCCTGGTCTTCGCCACGATGGGCACCATCGCGGCCAACCCATCCCCGGTCGAGCTGATCATGCTGACCGTGTTCGGGGTGCTCGGCTTCCTGATGCGGCGGTTCGACTTCCCCATCGCCCCGGTGGTGGTCGGGCTGATCCTGGGACCGATCGCCGAGAGCCAGCTGCGCCGGGCCCTCTCGATCAGCCTGGGCGACCCGATGGTGCTGCTGCAGAGCCCGATCTCCGCGACCCTGCTCGGCATCGCGGTGATCGCCCTGGTCCTGCCCTTCTTCTTGAAAGGCCTGGGACGCTTCAAGGCGGTCGAGGACTGACCTCGAAGGCACCGCTTCAAAAACAAAGGCCCGGTTTCCCGGGCCTTTTTCATGTCGGGGTGCAGCCTAGCTCAGTTCAGCTGGTGGCCGCGCTTGCCCATTTCCTCGCGGGCGCGGGTCATGATGAACTGGGAGGTCTGCTGCGTCCAGGCCGCGAGATCCCGCACGATGTCGTCGAGGACGCCCGGCTGGACCTGCACGTATTTGGCCCCGGCCGGCGACTTGTAGAAGGCCGCGATGTCCTTCAGCTCGGACTCGGACAGGCGCAGCGCGAAGGCCCGCGCGGCGTTGTCGAGCATTTTCTGCTTCTGCTGCTCGAGCTCCGGCCGGATGATGGCCACGACCTGCTCCAGATCCTGCTTGATCTCGGGGCGGGTGACGTTCATCTGCTGCAGCTGCACGAGAAACGGCTCGGACATGGCGTCGAACGAGCGGGTCATGCCCGAGCTCATGGCGACCTCGCGGGCGACGGCGAGGTGGCTCGCGCTCGGCTGGGCCTGGGCGAAAGCCGGGCTGGCGAGCAGGAACAGCGCGACGGAGGTCGCGGCCAGGCGGGAGGCGGTGCGGATCATAGAAGTGGCTCCAATCGTCATGGCTTAGGGTCAGAGCTGACCGAGTTCGACGAGCCTGTCGCCCGTTGCGAGGATCGCCCCGGTGGCAAGGCCCAGGAAAAGACCGTGCTCCACGACGCCGGGAATGTTGTTCAGCGTCGAGGCGAGCACGTTCGGCTTGTCGATGCGCCCGAGATGCGCATCGAGAATGAAGTGACCCCCATCCGTCACATAGGCGGCCCCGTCGGGCGCGTGCCGCAGTTGCAGCTCACCGCTCATGCCGAGGCTGTCCAAAAGCCGGACGATGGCCCGCTCGGTGGCCGTAAGGCCGAAGGGCACGACTTCGATGGGCAGGGGAAATCGACCGAGCTTGGTGACGTGCTTCGACCCGTCGGCGATGACGATCATCCGCTGGCTCGCGGACGCGACGATCTTCTCGCGCAGGAGCGCGCCGCCGCCGCCCTTGATGAGCCGCAGATCGTCGTCGAGCTCGTCGGCTCCATCGACCGTCAGATCGAGATCCGGGGTCTCGTCGAGTGTCGACAGGGGAATGCCTTCGCGCTGCGCCTGGTCACGGGTCGCCTCGGAGGTGGGAACGCCCACCACCTTGAGGCCGCCCCGGACCCGCTCGCCGATGGCCGCGACGAAATGGGCGGCCGTCGAACCGGTGCCGAGGCCCAGCCTCATGCCGTCGGTGACGAGCTCGGCAGCCCTCTCGGCCGCAGCGCGCTTGAGATTGTCGCTCACTGAAATCCTCTGAGATTGCGTCCGCCCTGGCTTGCAGTTGGCCTTTCGCTCGCCTCTAGCATGTCAGGACGGCAGGAAGAAAGAACGTTTCATCTTGAGCCGACCGCGGAGCCCCCGCCAGAGCCTCCAAAGCGTCCATGAACCTCATGGAGAACCTCATGGACGCTGCGGCGAGGCCCCGGTGCCCGGTCCGACGCTCGGGGTGGCCCCCGTCGGCGCTGCCGTCGAGGCGGCCGGCGATGGCGTCATCTGAGGCGTGCAGACCACCCGCTCGTCGAAAACGTAGCAGATGCTCATCTGGCCGGTCCGGTAATTGACCCGGAAAACGCCCCCTTCCCGCTCGTGCCGGGAGGCGACCAGACCGTATTCACCGGGGGCCTGGGCTCCAGCGCCCTCGCCGGCGCTATAGCAGAGGGTGACCCCGACGGTGCCTTCCTGCAGCCCATATTGACAGGAGCTCACCTCGCCGGTGATCCGATCGATCCTATAAATCCTGTTCAGGTCAGTCTGAGGTGCAGGCACGAAATCATAGGAGGCCGCCAGGGCGGGGCCGACAAGACCTCCCGGCGCCAGGACAGCCAAAATCAACGCCGCGGAACCAAGGAACCGCATTCAACACTCCATCCGGTAAGAACGAATCAACCATAGGCACCATATCATCCCAAGGCTTGATTCCCTTGCCTCCAGCAGGTAGCCGACCTTCATGGCCATTGATACCCCGCACATCGTCTCGCCCATCGCGGTCTTCGATCTCGATGGAACCCTGGCAGACACGGCCGGCGACCTCGTCGGGACCCTGAACGTGATCCTCGAACGGGAGGGACTCGCCGCCCTGCCCGTGGCGCAGGCGCGCGACATGATCGGCGCAGGCGCCCGAGCCCTGATCGAGCGCGGCTTCGAGGCTGCCGGCAAGGAGCTGGCGCCCTCCCGGCTCGATGAGCTGTTCCGCCAGTTCATGGTCCATTACGGGCAGAACATCTGCGTCCGCACCAAACTGTATCCTGGCGTGGAAGCGGCCCTGGATCGGCTGGAGGAGGCCGGCTTCATCCTGGCAGTGTGCACCAACAAGGTCGAGGAGCATTCGGTCAAACTGCTCGACGCGCTCGGCATCGGCCACCGCTTCGCGGCCAATTGCGGCCGCGACACCTTTCCCTACTTCAAGCCCGATCCGCGCCACCTGACGCTCACCATCGAGCGGGCCGGGGGAGACCCGGGCAGGGCCGTGATGGTCGGCGATTCGCGGACCGACATCGTGACGGCCAAGAACGCGGGCATCCCGGTGGTGGCGGTCCCCTTCGGCTATACCGACGTGCCGGTTCGCGAGTTGGGACCCGACCTCGTCATCGACCATTTCGACGGCCTGTTCGCCGCCGTGCGAGCCGTTCTGAGACCCATGGCCGCGTGATGCGCCGCATGGATCGCGTGCGACCCGTCGCACACGACAATGTGAAGCTTGGCTTGTCAGGAAGGAATGGTGGGCGCGACAGGGATTGAACCTGTGACCCTTCGCGTGTGAAGCGAATGCTCTCCCGCTGAGCTACGCGCCCTGACAAGGGCCTTCTAAAGGCGCACAACCCCCTGCGTCAAGCCAAAGAAGCACGCTGCCGGCGAAGTATTTCGATCCATGAATTGTGGCACCGTGACTTTAACCTGCCGCTTACGATGTGGCTGGATTGGGGCATCTCGGCACTAGGATTTTATAGCAAAACCTTGATAAAGCTTGGATCCGAAGCGGGGCTGTTGCGTTATCGACATGCAGGACCTGCCATCAACCGTGTTTTATCCGAGGCAAAAATGGGACGCACTCGCGCTGCTCTGTCCGGGCTCGTCGGCGCCTTCGTCGCCCTTGCGACGCCGGCTGCGGCATTTACAGCATTCGATCCTCTGACCCGCCAGCCCCTCTACAGCACCGAGGAGGCCCTGAAGGCGCAGGCCTCGCCGGTTCCCCGCGAGGTCGTGTCCTTCGACGGACGCTATGCTCCCGGCACGATCGTGGTCTCCACGAGCGAACGTCGCCTGTACTTCGTCCTCGGCAACGGCCAGGCCCTGCGCTACGGCATCGGCGTCGGCCGTCCGGGCTTCACATGGGCCGGCACCCACTCGATCACCATGAAGCGCGAATGGCCGGATTGGCGTCCGCCGGCGGCCATGCTCAAGCGGCGTCCCGATCTGCCCCGTTACATGAAGGGCGGCCCGGACAATCCGCTCGGCGCCCGCGCCATGTATATCGGCAGCACGATCTACCGCATTCACGGCTCGAACGAGCCGGAGACCATCGGCGAGGCCGTCTCCTCGGGCTGCATCCGCATGACCAACGAGGATGTGACGGATCTCTACAACCGCGCCAAGGTGGGCGCCCGGGTCGTCGTCCAGCGCTGAGGTATCACCGTTCCCGTCATGGCCGGCCTCGTGCCGGTCATCTCGAGCGGACGAGCGCGCCGTTTCGAGCAATCGAGATCACCGGGACAATCCCGGTGATGACGGTCCGGAGAGATCCGCCTTTCTTGTCACCTTACGCGATCCCGCGACAATCCTTTGGCGGCGAGCTCGTCGAGATAGGCCTGCCATTTCTCCCCCCGCTCGGCCCCGAGCCGGTAGAGGAAGTCCCAGCCGTAGATCCCTGTATCGTGCATGTCGTCGAACACGAGCTTGACGGCGTAGTTGCCGACAGGCTCCACGGCCAGAATGGCGACCTCCCTTTTGCCCGGCACCGTCTTGCGTTCTGCCGGGCTGTGCCCCTGGACCTCGGCCGAGGGGCTCGTCACCCGCAGATACTCTGCCGGCAGGTCGAAGGCTGTGCCGTCGTCGAAAGCGACCCGCAGGCTGCGCCTGTCCTTGGCGAGGCGGAGTTCCGTCGGCCAGCGCTCGGATGTCATGGCCCGTCCCTTTCCTGATTTTCGGTCTCACGCCGGGCTCGCGGACGCGAGAACCGGGTATGCCCTTGTCGGGATCCACCCGATGCCCCCATCTTCGATGAGCCCACTATCTTCGCGGAAATGAGAATCCCCTTTTCCGCACGATGTGCTAAGTGCTTGATCGTCAAATCGAAGGCAAGCGTTCGCGCGAACGAGGATTTCTCCGCCATGGGGGCCTTCCCGGCTCATCCCGAGACTTCCAGCAAGACCGGCCGGTCCCTTCTGGACCCGTTTGCCCGGGCGATCACCTATCTGCGCGTCTCAGTGACGGATCGTTGCGATTTCCGCTGCGTCTATTGCATGTCCGAGGACATGGCCTTCCTGCCCAAGCGCGACCTGCTGACCCTGGAAGAGCTCGACCGGATCTGCTCGGCCTTCGTCGACAGGGGCGTGCGCAAGCTGCGGATCACCGGAGGCGAGCCCCTGGTGCGGCGGGACATCATGACCCTGTTCGGATCCCTGTCGCGCCATCTGGACTCGGGCGCGCTCGACGAACTCACGGTCACCACCAACGGCTCGCAGCTCGTCCGCCATGCGAGGGACCTCGCCGCCTGCGGGGTCAAGCGGGTCAACGTGTCGATCGACACCCTCGACACCGACAAGTTTCGCGCCATCACCCGCTGGGGCGACCTCACCAAGGTGCTCCAGGGGCTCGATGCCGCGCAGAACGCCGGCCTGAAGGTGAAGATCAACACCGTCGCGCTCAAGGGCGTGAACGAGGACGAGATCGAATCCCTGCTCGCATGGGCCCACGGGCGCGGCATGGACCTGACCCTGATCGAGGTGATGCCGCTGGGCGAGATCGACGGGCAGCGCATCGACCAGTTCCTGCCCCTCTCCCAGGTGCGCGCGCGCCTCGCCGCGCGCTACGAGCTGGAGGATCTCGCCGACCGCACCGGCGGACCGGCGCGCTATGTGCGGGTGAAGGAGACGGGCGGACGGCTCGGCTTCATCACGCCGCTGACCCACAATTTCTGCGAGAGCTGCAACCGGGTGCGCCTGACCTGCACGGGCCAGCTCTTCATGTGCCTCGGCCAGGAGGACGCGGCCGACCTGCGGGCGCCGGTTCGCGCCTCCGAGAGCAACGAGCTGCTCGATCGGGCCATCGTCGAGGCCATCGCCCGCAAGCCGAAGGGGCACGATTTCATCATCGACCGGCGCCACGCCCGCCCGGCCCTCTCCCGCCACATGAGCGTGACAGGGGGCTGAGCGCGTTTCCATGAGTCAGAGAATCGGGATGTTCGGGCGGCGACTGGCGGTTCTCGCCGGCCTGCTCGTCGCGATCGGGGGGCAGGCCTGTCTGGCGCAGGACGCTGCCCCGGCACAGAAGCCCGTGATCCGCGTGGCCGTCGAGGGCGCCTATCCGCCCTTCAACTTCATCGATGCCAACAACGAGCTGCAGGGCTTCGAGGTCGATCTTCTCAAGAGCCTCTGCGACGCCATGAACGCCACGTGCGAGCTGGTGCCCCATGCCTGGGACGGCATCATCAAGGGTCTCGTAACCCACGAATACGATGCGGTCATGTCGTCGCTCGAGATCACCGAGCGGCGGCAGAAGCGGATCGCCTTCTCCGATCCGTACTACCGCATCCCGGCGGTGTTCATCGGCTCCAAGGAGACGGCTCCCGGCGAGGTCACGCCGGCCGCCATGGCGGGCAAGAGGATCGGCACCATCGAGCGCACCGATCACGAAACCTATCTCAGGACCTTCTACAAAGATTCCGAGATCGTGCTCTTCGCCAAGGCGGAAGAGGCCAATCTCGACCTCCTCGTCGGCCGCATCGACGCCGTCTTCGCGGACGAACTGCTCCTCTCGAAATTCCTGGAGAGCCGCGAGGGCGCCTGCTGCCACATCATCGGGGACGCGCCCGCGGAGCCCGCCTACAAGCGCGAGGCCTACGGCATCGGCCTGCGCAAGGAGGACGAATCCCTGCGCGACCAGTTCAACCGGGCCATCGCGCAGGTGAAGGCGGACGGAACCTACGACCGGATCAGCGCCAAGTATTTTTCCTTCGACATCAAGTAGCGGCGCGGGATCCGTCTCCTCCGTCATGGCCGGCCCCGTGCCGGCCATCCTGCGGCCTCACTGACACCCTCTCACGTCATGGCCGGCCTTGTGCCGGCCATCCCGATTGTTTGAAGCGCCACGCTCATCCGATCGGGATCACCAGGACAAGCCCGGTGATGACGTGCGAGGGCGGCACCGGCCTCCCCGTTGCTGTCCGCACCGAGGATCGTGGAAAAACCGGGTCCACTTTTGCGCGCGATGCGCTAGAACCGGCGAAGCATTCAGGGAGCACACGATGGCGAAGGTCGCATTCCTCGGACTTGGCGTGATGGGGTATCCCATGGCGCGGCACCTCAAGGCCAAGGGCCATGAGGTGACGGTCTACAACCGGACGGCGGCGAAGGCCGAGCAATGGGTGTCCGAGAACGGCGGGCGCGCCGCCAGGACGCCGCGCGAGGCCGCCGAGGGACAGGAGATCGTGTTCGCCTGCGTGGGCAACGACGACGACCTGCGCGAGGTGACGCTCGGCCCCGATGGCGCCTTCCACGGCATGGGCCAGGGCACCGTCTTCATCGATCACACCACGGCCTCGGCGGAGGTCGCCCGCGAACTCCATGCCGCCGCCAAGGAGAAGGGCTTCTCCTTCATCGACGCGCCTGTCTCGGGCGGTCAGGCCGGGGCGGAAAACGGCGTCCTCACGGTCATGTGCGGGGGCGACGCAGACGTCTACGCGAAGGCCGAGCCGGTGATCATGAGCTTTGCCCGCGCATCCCGCCTCCTGGGCGAAGCGGGCGCCGGCCAGCTCACCAAGATGATCAACCAGATCTGCATCGCGGGCCTCGTGCAGGGGCTGGCAGAAGGCATCCATTTCGGCCAGAAGGCTGGCCTCGACATCGAGGCGGTCCTCGAGGTGATCTCCAAGGGCGCGGCCGGCTCCTGGCAGATGGAGAACCGCGGCAAGACCATGAACCAGGGCAAGTTCGATTTCGGGTTCGCCGTCGACTGGATGCGCAAGGACCTGTCGATCGTTCTGGGGGAAGCCCGCAAGAACGGCGCGAGCCTTCCGGTCACGGCCCTCGTCGACCAGTTTTACGCCGACGTACAGAAGATGGGCGGGAAGCGCTGGGACACGTCGAGCCTGATCGCCCGGCTCGGCAAGTAAACCTTTGCCTTCAGGAAGCTGAAACAGAAGCGCCGGAGCCTCGCGGTTCCGGCGCTTTTCGTTTCAGCGGAGTCGTTCGGCGCAAGGATACCCAGGTCGGCACCATTCCGAGCCGTTTCCGCTCGGGCGCCCGCCCGACGGCCCGGGGGTGGGCCGGATCCGAGCGGGCTGGTCATCGCCGCGGCCCGGACGCGGCTGGGCCGGTGGGCGCTGCATCTCGCGGAAGGCCCGCTCCTCCCGCGGCACTTCCATCCGCGGGACCGGCCTCGGCTGAACCGTCGGCGCGTCCGGGCGCTCGAACTGGGGTGCTATGCGCCGCGAAGGACGCTCGCGGTCCGGTCTCTCCATCGCGGCAGGCCGCTCGCGCTCGACAGGCTGACGAGGGCGGTCGGTTCCGCGGTAATGGCGCTCCTCCGGAGGCGGGAACCCGTCGGCCGGACGAACGGCCGCGGGAGCGCCCTGCTCGGGCCTGATGCGCGGTGCCGGGCGGTCGAGGTCACCCCATCCCGGCCGTTCCCGCTCACCCTCGGGCCGCGGCCGCTCGGGACGAGGCTGGCGCGGCAGGATCTCGCCCCTGTCGGTCCGCGGGTCGCCGGGCCGGGCCGCATCGCGAACGGGCGCCTCGGGGCGGAGACGGCGGGGCTCGGGGTCGCGCGCGGCGGGACGCACGCCGCGCGGCCCGTCCGGGCGCGGCGGCTCGCCCGCGTCGAACCGCTCCGGACGCAGCCGCTCCCGCGGAACATCCGCGAGCGGGATCGGACGCGTGGGAAGACGGACCGGACCGGCGCGTGGCGCCTCTCCGGGGCGGGCACCCCTGTCCTCGCGCGGTCCCCTGCGATCCACCGAAACCGGGATCGGCTGGATCGGTGCGGCGAGCCCGGGCTGGCGCGGGACGACCGGCTGCTCGGGACGCAGGCCGCGACGCGGGCGGGGGCCACCCTCGGCGCCCATGAGGGCACCGAGAACCGGCGGAACTGCCACGGGAATGGCGACAGGCCCCCGCGGAGTCACCGGCGCGATCGGCTGGTAGAAGGACCGCGGCGGGCGGGCCCGCACGGGCACCGGGATCGCCATCGGGATCGGCAGGATTCCGGCCATCACCGGCGGCGGCGGGGGCTCGCGGATGATGGTGACGAAATCCTCGTCCTCGTCGGGCGGCGGCAGGAGATAGACGGGCACCCGGGGCGGCGGCACGTCGCGGATGATGGTCACGACCTCGACCACCTCGACCCGCTCCACCTCGGGCAAGGGTGGAGGCAGATCGTCATAGACCACCTCCTCGAACGCAGCCGGCGGAGCGTAGGGTGCGGACAGGCGCGCGAGCCGGCGGCGGCTGTCCGGCGCGTGCGGGCCGTTCGGATAGCGGCGCAGATAGGTCCAGTATGCCTCACGCGTGTTGCTCGCCAGGGTCCGGCGCCACACGAGGGCTTCGCGGCGGGCGGCCAGAAGCGCGGTCACGCGGCGGGCCAGACGATGATCCGGGTAGCGGCGAAGAAACGCCTGGTAATCCTGGATCGTGTCGCGCTCGACCGCGATGGCATAGGCCTCCTCGGCGGGCACCTCCTCGATCCGGCGCACCTCGCGCACCAGGGGCGGCGCCGCGGCTTCCGCCTGCTCGAAGAACACGAAGGAGGCCTGCCCGAGATTGGCCGAATGCCAGGGGATCTGCACGCCGTTCGTCGCCTCGTGCGTGCGAAGCCGCGTGCGGGCGAAAACCTCGTCGAGCGGCATGCCCGGCTGGCGGATCATCTCGGCCAGCGCGGTCGCATATGGCCCGTAGGGTCCCTGGCCGTCGACGGCGGTGATGTTCGGGGCTGAGGAATAGGCCATCAGGAAGCCGGCGGGCGGCTCCATCAGGGCGAGGCCCCTGGCGATCGGTTCGCCCGCGGCGGCGAGCGGGTAATCCCGCGCCATGTCGGCCACGACGATCCGCGCCTGAGCAGGGCTGCGCTCGAGGGAGCGGACGAGATCGGACAGGCGAAAGCCCTCGATCGGCACGTCCACGTCGCGCTCGATGCGGGCATCGACGGGGACGAGATAGTTCTCGCCTTCGAGCTGGACCCCGTGGCCGGCAAGATACACCACTACGGTGGAACCGGGCTCCAGATCCTGGGCCTTGTCGAGGAAGTCGCGAACGAGGCTGCGCAGGTCGTTGGCGCCGAGATCGCGCCCCTGGATCACCTCGAATCCCGCGCTGGTGAGGGTCTGGGCGACAAGCCCGGCGTCATTGATCGCGGTCGCGAGCGTGCGCCCGGGATAGGCGCCCTGCCCGATCACCAGGGCAAGGCGATCCTGCGCGAACGCCGCCGATGCCGGCCCGCCCAAGGCCGCCAGGGTCAAACCGACAATAACGATAGCACGTTTCAGACGAGACACGGTTCATTCACCCTTTCACCCGCCGCGCGGGCCTTTGCGAACAGATAAGGTCAGATCGGTTGAATGGCCCGTGAACAAAGCGGAACGGCAGAATCGGTTTCGAAACGCTATCCTGTCCATTGAGGCCGGGCCAGTCCCGGCGGTCCCGATCGTGTGGAGCGCAGCGTTTTTCCTTAATCGGGATCACCGGCACAGAGCGGTTGATGACGTGCAGGGTCAGCAAGGGGGCGGACGTGCTCGATCATTACCGCCGGGTCATGGTCAGGTAGACCACGAAGGCCCCGATCGCGACCGCAAGGCCCACGATCACCATCTGGCGCGTCTCGCCCGTCAGAGCCGCGTCCCGGTACATCTGGTTGAGCCGCTCGGCCCTTTCGGGATCCCGCGACATGAACAGCCCGATCACGATGCTCAGGGTGGCGAGGCCAAGAATCCAGTAGGTGGGGCGCATCGGGCTGATCTCCTTATCGTCCCTCGAACCGGGGTGTCCGCTTCTCGCGGAAGGCCGCGACGCCTTCCATGAAGTCCTCGCTCGATCCGGCCTCGCTCTGGAGCCTGGCTTCGAGGTCGAGCTGCGTCTCCAGGCTGTTGGCGAGGCTTTCCGCCACCGCCCGCTTGGTGAGGCGGTAGGCGAGCCCCGGGCCCTCGGCCAACCGCGCCGCGAAGGCCGCCACGTCGACCGCGAAGGACGCGTCGTCGAACACCTTGTAGACGAGGCCCATGCGCTGGGCCTCCTCGGCCGGAACCGCCTCGGCGCTCAGCATGAGAGCGAGCGCCTGCTTGGGGCCGACGAGGCGCGGCAGGATCCAGGTACCGCCCGCGTCCGGGATCAGGCCGATCCGCGCGAAGGCCTCCTGCAGATAGGCCGAGCGTGCCGCCACGACGATGTCGCAGGCGAGCGCGATGTTCATGGAGGCTCCGACCGCCGGGCCGTTCAGGGCCGCGATGGTGGGCTTCGGGTAGTTGGCGAGCCGGAGCACCAGCGGGTTGTAGTCGCGGGCGAGCGCGGGGCCGAGATCGATGCGGCCCTGATCGTCGCGCTTCAGGTCGACGGTGAGATCCTGGCCGGAGGAGAAGGCCCGCCCCTCCCCGGTCAGCACCACCACGCGCACGGCCTCGTCCCGCTCGCACCGATCCAACGCGTCGCGCAAGTCCGCGTGCATGGCGGCATTGAACGCGTTCATCCTCTCGGGCCGCGCGAGCGTGATGGTCGCCACCGATCCGTCGACGGTGCAGCGCAGGGTGGTTGGGCTCATGCATCGGGCTCCTGATCCTCAAGCTAGAACATAGAACGGATCTTGAGGCGGAGAACCCGGAAAAGTCGCGTTCCGACTAAGGACGATCGGATCGACGGCAGATCGCCGGTGTCCGCCGGACGCGCCCCGATAGCGGCCCCGGCGTTCAGAGAAGGATCATGGTGAAAAGGCCGAAGCAGAAAATGACCGCGAGACCCGCCACAACCAGGGACGTCGGGCCACTCGCCCTCAGGCGGGATCCGCGCTTGATCATGCCTGCCGATGTCTCAATGCACAGACCTCTTCGTTCTTGTGCCGGGCCCTGCGGGGCAGGCTCGTCCAGGGAACGAGATTGAGATTCGCCGGCTCGGTCGTGCCGGTGCCGTCAAGGAAGTCCGGAACCTCCCCGTTGCGGAAGGCGCTCATCGGCGAGCCGCCGCGGCTGAGTTCGTCTTCGCCAGCCACGCAATCATAAAGCCGGGTCTCGGATCGGATCTGATACTGCGGCTCGAAACGCCGTGAATCCAGGCATCCGACGATCGTGTAGGGCTGCTTGCAGAAGAGATGAGGAAACCGGCGCTCCGTATAGAGCACGTGGTCTCCGACGGCGAAATGGTGAGCTCTCATGATGGCAACTCCTTCGTGACGTCCATGCAGGCCGCCATGCATGAACGGGGATTTGCCCCTGCGGTCCTTCGGCGCGTCGTATCGATCAGAAGCGACGGTCGAGATTCCAGATCTCGACATCCCGGACCGCCACTTCGTGAGGCAGTCCATATTGCTCCTGCACGCGGGCTATCAGCTGCGCCTTTGTCTTGATCTGCGCGAGATCCGACATGGACAGGCGATCCCATTTGGCTTGGATCTCCCGCATCGGACGCCCGGCGAAGATGGAACTTCTATGATTACCAGCGACAAACGACATGAAAATACCTAATCGATACTTTGGTAACGTCCCATTTACCTTAATGTTCCAAAATATTCATACTAACTCGTCATGTATTTTTAAGAATTTCTATTGAGAGCTCTTATTCATTTTTCATGTGAATATCATCTCTCAGGAAGCATCCGCCGGACCTCGGCTCTGAGCACCGGCAAAAGCTCGGCTTCGAACCAGGAATTGGTCTTAAGCCAGCCGTTGTTGCGCCAGGACGGGTGCGGAAGCGGCAGGATGCGGGGCTTCTGCGGTTGGCTGAGGATCTCCCGCCAGCGTCGGACGGTCTGGGTCAGACCGTCCCTGGAGCCATCGCCCAGATGCCAAGCCTGGGCGTACTGGCCGATCAGAAGGACCAGGTCGAGACCGGGAAGCGCTTCGAAGAGCGGCCGGCGCCATGCTTCGGCGCATTCCCGGCGCGGGCCCAGGTCGCCGCCCTTGGCATCCTGTCCGGGAAAGCATGAACCCATGGGCACGATGGCGACCTTGGAGGCGTCGTAGAATGTCGCCCTGTCGACCCCGAGCCAGTCGCGCAGCCGCGTGCCCGACCGGTCGTCGAATGGGATGCCGCTCGCATGGGCCCGGGTCCCGGGCGCCTGGCTGGCGATGCACAGACGGGCCGTCGCGCTGCCCTGGATGATCGGCCGCGGCTCGTGCGGCAGGGCCGTTCCGTAGCGCGGCGCATCGCGGCAGATCCGGCAGGCTCGCAGCTGCCCGGCGAGATCGTCAAATGCTGGAGAGGGATTCATCCCTGAGACATGGGTTTCGCGGCCCGGACTCGTGAGAGCGCAGGCATCGGGCGAAACGTCTCAGCAGGGCCCTGCCGGGGCATCGGAATGTTTCACAGCCAGCCTACATGTTCTCCCGGCGCCAAGCCTGCGGACGCTCGAAATCGCCCTCCCACAGACCGGCGGAGCGGCTGCGGGCGCGGGTTTCCTCGGGCTCGTAATCGCGCCCGTAGGAGACTGCCCAGCCGCCCTCCACCATGCGGGCGCCGATGTCGCGGCCGTTCACCGTGCAGCGGGCGAGGACGCGCTGGTAGCGGTCCCGTCCGGTGGCGCGGCAGCGCACGGTCTCGCCCGACACGAGGTCGATCAGCACCCGGCGGGCCGTCTCGCCGCAGGCATAGGAGCGGCCGGCGCGGGAGCAGCGCTGCTCCATCTCGGGGGCGTCGATGCCCTTGAGGCGGATGCGCGACTCGCCGATGCGGATCGTGTCTCCGTCGGTGACCTGTGCCCTGCCCTCGAGGGAGCGCCCACTCGGCTTCAGCACGAGCCCAGCCCCGCCGGCGAGCGCCAGCGCGACGAGCACGGAGGCGATTCCGCTCGACCTGGAGCGATGACCGGACCGCCTCACGACAGACGCTCGGAAACTCCTGCCTGCCCGAAGGTGGCCATGTCCCGGTGCACGGCGGCCGCGGCCTTCACGAGGCCTGCGGCGAGCGCCGCGCCCGATCCCTCTCCGAGCCTCATGCCGAGCGCCAGAAGCGGAACCTTGCCGAGACGGGTGAGCACGTCCTGGTGCGCTCCCTCGGCGCTGAGATGGCCGGCGATGCAATGATCGAGGGTCGACGGATGGATCGCGTGGAGAATGGCGGCTGCCGCCGTCGCCACGTAGCCGTCGAGCACCACCGGGATGCGCTGCAGGCGCGCCGCCAGGATGGCCCCCGCCATGGCGGCTATCTCGCGCCCGCCGACCCGGCGCAGAACCTCGAGCGGGTCCTTCAGGTGGTCGCCGTGATAGGCCATGGCCGCCTCGACGGCCGCGACCTTGCGCTTGAAACCCTCGTCGTCCACGCCCGTGCCGCGCCCGACCCAGTGCTCGGCAGGCCCGCCGTAGAGCGCCGTGTAGATGGCGGCTGCCACGGTGGTGTTGCCGATGCCCATCTCACCGACGGCAAGAAGGTCGGTGCCGCCCGCAATCGCCTCCATGCCGAACGCCATGGTGGCCACGCAGGCCTTCTCGTCCATGGCATCGGCCTCGGTGATGTCGCCCGTCGGCATGTCGATGGCGAGATCGAAGACCTTGAAGCCGAGGCCGTAGGCCGCGCAGATCTGGTTGATCGCCGCTCCGCCGGCCGCGAAGTTCTCCAGCATCTGGCGATTCACCTCGGACGGAAAGGCCGACACGCCCTTGGCGGTCACCCCGTGGCTCGCCGCGAACACGCAGACGAGCGGCCGGTCGACGCTGGGCGAAGGCTTGGCCTGCCAGGCCGCGAGCCACTCGGCGATCCGCTCGAGGCGTCCCATGCTCCCGGCCGGCTTGGTGAGCTGCCCGTCCCGCTGCCGCACGGCCTCGACGGCCGCTTCGTCCGGACCGGGCATGGTCGTGATCAGGCGGCGGATATCGTCGAAAGGTGAGGACACGGCATCAGACATGGAGGGCTCCGGCCCGGGGGGCATTGCAGAACGCGACGAGGCGTGACCTATAACGATCCAGGCACGCGGGGTGAAGCATGTCGGAGCAATTTGAACAGGGCGAAGCAGCGAACGGGGGCGGCTGGCGGGCGCTCGCGGTCGACTTGGCCCATTGCGTGCGCTTCTATTCCCGCCTTCCGGTCCCGGCCCTGCCCTGGGAGCAGGACGCCCATGCGCTTCCGAGCTTCCCGCGCCTCGTGCGGGCGATCCCGCTCGCCGGCCTCCTGATCGGCCTCCTGCCGGCGGCTGTGCTGGGCCTGGCCCTGCTCGCCGGTCTCGGCCCCTGGCTCTCGGCGATGCTCTCGGTGGCCGCCATGGTGACGACCACGGGAGCGCTCCACGAGGACGGACTGGCCGACCTGGCCGACAGCTGCGGGGGTCCGACCCGCGAGAAACGCCTGGAGATCATGCGGGACAGCCGAATCGGCTCGTTCGGCGCCTCGGCGCTGTGCCTCAGCCTGGCCCTGCGAATCGGCGCCCTCGCCGCCCTCGCGTCCCGGGCCGACGGCGGGGCCGCCATGGCGGCGGTTCTCATCGTCGCCTCGTTGTCGCGGACCGCGGGCCTGATGCCCATCGTGTTCCTTCCACCGGCTCGCCTGGACGGCCTGTCCCGGGCGGTCGGGCAGCCGGCGCGGGAGACGTTCTGGCTCGCGGCCGGAATCGCCGGCGTGATCGCCGTTGGCCTGGGGGCGCTCGCGGGCCTGCCACCCGTCGGCATCGCCCTCATGCTGGTTCTCTCGGGGGTGTCGGGCCTCGCGCTCACCCGCTTCGCATCGCGGCATCTCGGCGGACAGACGGGGGATGTGGCGGGCGCCGCCCAGCAGGCCGCGGAGATCGCTGCGCTGATCGGCCTCTTGACCGCTCTCCGGCCATGACGACATGAAGGTGTGATGACCCGCGTTTCCAGCCCCTGCATCCGCGTCTGCATGATCGATCCCGAAACGGGCCTGTGCGAGGGCTGCGGCCGCACGCGGGACGAGATTGCGAGCTGGTATCGCATCCCCGAAGAGGAGCGCCAGAAGATCATGGCGGCGCTGCCGGACCGGATGCGCGAGGCCTTCGCGGTCGAGTCGCCCTTCGCGCGCCAATCCGACAAGGCTCAGTAATGCCGGGCACTCGCGGGGCAGGCTTCCTTCTTCTCCTGGCGGCCCTTCTGGTCGGATTGTTCGGCGATGATCCGATCGGCGAGTTCTCGGCCCTGGAAGCGGCCGGCCTGCTGGGCCTCGGCGGCCTGTCCCTGCTCATGGCCGACTCCATTGTCGAGGGCTTTTCCCGCCACTGGACCTATGGCGTGCAGTCCGTCGCCGTCAGCGGCGGCATCCTGATCGCCCTGCTCGTCACCTATGCGTCCCGCGGCGAACTGCAGGCCGTGATCGACCGCGCCATCGGCGACATCGCGGTCGGCCGCACCGTCGTCACGCCCGAGGGCGAGGTGGTCGCGGCACGCCGCACCGACGGCAGCTTCGTGGTGCGCGGCGAGGTCAACGGCCACGAGACCCGCTTCGTCTTCGACACCGGCGCCAGCACGGTGGTTCTGCGCGCCGAAGATGCGGCCGCCACGGGCTTCAGGCTGGACCGCCTCGATTATTCGATTCCGGTCGCAACGGCCAACGGGGGAGCCCTCGCGGCCCCGGTCGTGATCGAGCGCCTGACGGTCGGTTCGATCACGGAGCGCAATGTTCGCGCGCTGATCGCCCGCTCGGGCGTGCTTCACGCCAACCTGCTCGGGATGACGTTCCTGGAGCGCCTGGGCTCCTACGAGGTGCGCGGCAACCGGCTGATCCTCAGGGCGCAGGCCGCACAGAACGATCCGGACTGATCGTTCCGCCGCGACGGCGATCCGCTGGCCGTCACTTCCGCGTGCGCCAGGTCAATATCGACTCGTTGAAGAGCAGCGCCCGCGGGTCCCTGCGCATCGCTTGCTCATGGCAGGCCTGCGGGCCGAGACGCCCGAGCAGCTGCGGGTAGCGTCGCGCCAACTCGTCCAGATCGATGTTGTCCGCGATGCGCGGATGCGACACGCAGATCGCCCCGTCCGCCCCCCAGGCCGCCTCGAACTCCATGCCGGGCGCGTGGTCCGGCGTCTGAATGCCGAAACGGTCATAGACGTTGACCGCCGTGCCATCGCGGGTGCTCGGCCGGTCGTCGCCGCCGTAATCGGCGCGCAGCATGTGCGTGCAGGCGCGATGCAGATCGCGCAGGGGAACGGCCGGATCGCTCTGCCACGGAAAATACCCGAACAGGATGCACTTGCCTTCGGCCCCGCTGGTGCATGCGAGGGCAAAGCCGCCGGCGCCGTCCGGATAGGCGAAGGCAACGCGGTCGCCCTTGGGGTCGCGCTCGCAGAGCTCCTCGAACATCCCGGTCTCGCGGTCCTTGACCGACATCCGGAACAGCGTGGCTGGAAGGTCCCTGACCTTCCCCTCGTGGACGACGCCGTCGATGCGGATCTCCCTGTCGCCGGCGGCCGTGCCGAGAACCAGAATCATGCCGGTGAGGGCCTGACCTCTGAAGATGCGCCCGTCGTCGAGGCTGAGAACGAGGTCGAGCCCATTGGCCTGGAAATGCCCCTCGAGGGCAGCTGCGGGCCTGACCGAAGCCGCGACGAGAGACAGCAGGAACACGAAGCGATAAAACAGACGCATGAGCCGATGCTTCCCCCGCTTCACGCGGGAGGAGCTTTCAATCGTGGATCCGTTCACTTGACGAGGAGGCGGGTGCCGTCGGGCAGAATAGCGGCCCTGGGAGCGGCCGCCTGGCTGCCATCGCGGCTCGCAGTCGCGTCTGTCCGTCCGGTCATGCTGGCGCCGGTTCATCCCGGAGAACACGCGGCGGCATGCGGGCGGGATCGACCTCCCCGCTCGCGCAAGGGAGGTTGAACACGACATCAGCGAACAGCGACCGTGGAGCCGTCCTGGAGGATCACAGACGTCACGCGGCTCCCGCCGGACGGAACGCCGAGCGCGCTTCCTCGGACAGCCCTGCCGTTGATCGTCAGACCGTTGATGGTGAGCCCGTTTGTAGCGAAACCTGCCTGTGTGGCTGATGTGGCCGCGACACCGGCGATGATGGCCAAAACGGCCGCGCACGAACGAAGGGACATAATCATTCTTCCTCCAGATGGGTGACCAGGCCGTAGTGCCTGCCCAGGGAGGCAAGATAGTCGTTACTTTGTTACAGTAAAGCTCGCCATGGCTCTCGAACCTGTATTTTCGAAGTTTTCGCGGACAAACTTTAACGTCGAAATATTATCGGTTGCAGTCCTATGACTACAGGTTGCTGAAATCGGCGCGTGACATCGTGAGGACGACTCAGCACGGCGCCCGGCACGTCCGGCACCGGGGCGTCGGGCCAGATGCGCCTGAAGGCACTGCGCTCCCCGAAGCGTTCCGACTAGGGACATCGAGACGATTCCGGTGCCCCTTGCCCGGCCGCCACGCTCGACTCAAGGCGGCGCATCACCGATCCGAGGAACCGGCGCACAAGACCACGCCAGTAGCGGCACCCTCATTATTGTGCGAACCTCGTTTCATCACGGGAGCGGCGCGACACCCCGGTACCCTCATGCGGGCCGATCCCCAGACTTGAGCGAGCGCTGCAGACAGGTGAAGGAAGACTAAGAAAAGGAGCCCCTTCGCGAACCAGAAGAGGCTCCTCTCTCCATTTAATGAGTATTGGTGACTAGGATTTGGTTATCTGGAAAGTATAACTGCCTCCCGATCGGTTCAGCGCGGCAGCTGTTCCGGGTAGCGTGCGGCAGGGTAGAGAGAAGGATATTCAGAGGAAGGATAGATTTGAACGAGCATAATATTCCCCTTTTCACTAATTTATGAGAGTTTCCCAAGAGACAGTCTCTAGAGTTGCTTAACTCTCAAGAACAACAATAAATGTCATAACGTTATTGTAAAGCAGGAAATGGATTGGAATAACATTTTGCAATCCAGAGTTAACCTGGAGGCAGAACAATCAATTATCGATTGTCAGCGCGTCAAACTTCATGTTGAAGTTCGGCTCAGATCCAACCCTGGATAGGCGCAACAGCGACGGCACGCCTTAAAGTAACTATGTTACTATTTTAATCGCCGATGCGAAAATACGATTATCTTTCAGTCATTTGGACCATTTGCCTCTAGGGAATCACTCTTGTGAGCGGCAGGCGGCGGCAGAAGTGCCGGATCCAGCCCGGGGCTTTTAGGCCGCGTCGGCGGGAATCTGGCACTCCGTCGCACGGGAGACATGCGCGACCGCCTCGCGGAGCGTCGCGAGACCGGCTCCCGGCTTGACCGCCTCGGTGGCCAGATGGCGCCGGTAGGCCCGCGCTCCCGGACGTCCGGTGAAGAGCCCCAGCATATGGCGGGTGATGCTGCTCAGGCGCTCGCCCCTCTCGAGGTGCGACGCGATGTAGGGCTCGTAGGCTTCGACGGCCTCGAAGCCGTCCGCCACCGGCGGCTCCTCGCCATGAAGCTCGCGGTCGACCCCGAGCAGGATCTCGGGCTCGTGATAGGCGACCCGGCCCAGCATGACGCCGTCCACCTGCGTCAGGTGCTGGCGGATCTCGCCCCAGGTCTTGATCCCGCCGTTGATGGCGACCGGCAGATCGGGTCGGGACGCCTTGAGGCGATAGACGCGCGGGTAGTCGAGCGGTGGGATGTCCCGGTTCTCCTTTGGCGAGAGCCCCTGGAGCCAGGCCTTGCGGGCATGGACCGTCAGCTCGTCGCAGCCGGCGGACACGACACTGGCCGCGAGACGGTCCAGGGCCTCTTCCGGATCCTGATCGTCGACGCCGATCCGGCATTTCACCGTCACCGGCAGGGACACGGCGGCCTTCATGGCGGCCACGCACTCGCCCACCAGCTCGGGCTCCTGCATCAGACAGGCGCCGAAGCGGCCGTTCTGCACCCGGTCGGACGGGCAGCCCACATTGAGGTTGATCTCGTCATAGCCGAAATCGGCGCAGATCCCCGCGGCCTGCGCGAGCTCCTCCGGACTGGAGCCGCCCAGCTGCACCGCCACCGGATGCTCCGAGGGATCAAAGCCCAGGAGCCGGTCCCGCGGCCCGTGAATGACAGCCCCGGTGGTGACCATCTCCGTATAGAGCCGCGTCCGCCGCGACAGGACGCGGTGGAACGCCCGGCAATGTCGGTCGGTCCAGTCCATCATGGGGGCCACGGAGATAAATTTCTGCGTCATTGTCGGCAAAGCAATCGGTCGGGATTTCGGGGAGCGGCCCTTTCATATGGTGATGGAGCGCTCAAGGCAAATAGCCGCGAGCCGATACCGCGACAGGGGGTTGTCTACCGGCCCTGTGCCGGTGATCGCGCTTGCTTGAAACGCCGCGCTTCACCGGATCGGGATGGCCGGGACGAGCCCGGCCATGACGGCGTTGGAGACCCTCACACCACCCCGGCCACCTTCGCGTCGAGCACCGCCGCCGCCGCGCGGGGATCGAGCTTGACCTGCAGGCCCCTCTGGCCGCCGTTCATGAACACCTCGGCGTAGTCGAGCGCCGATTGTTCGAGCACCGTGGGCACACGCTTTTTCTGGCCGAAGGGGCTGATGCCGCCCACGTGGTAGCCCGTGATGCGCTCCGCATCCGCGGGCTTCATCATCTGGGCCGCCTTGCCGCCGAGAGCGGCCGCGAGCTTCTTCAGGTTCACTTCCTGGTCGGAGGGCAGGATCACGCAGGCCGGCCGGTTGTCCACCAGCACCATCAAGGTCTTGAGCACGCTCGCCGGGTCGGCCCCCATGGCCTCGGCCGCCTGCAGGCCGATGCGCTCCGCGTTCGGATCGTAGTCGTAGGCGTGGACCGTGAAGGCGATCCGGGCCTGCTGCAGCGCCTGGGTCGCGCGGGTGGTCTTCGACATGGTCGTGGCGTGGGGAGCGTCAGGTGCGGTCAGTGATCGTGCTTGTGCCCATGATGGTGGTGATGCCCGCCGCATCCGCAGCCCGGGCCGTGATCATGGTGATGCCCGTGGTCGTGGTGATGATGGTCATGAGCGTGCTCGTGGCCATGATCGTGATGGTCGTGGCTGTGCGCATGAGCGTGGCTGTGGCTCTCGGCATGGCTGTGGCCGTGATCATGATCGTGATGATGGCCGTGGTCGTGATCGCAGACATGGGCGCTACGCTCCGGCCGGAAGGGGCGCTCCACCGGGGTCGCGGTGCAGCCCTGCCCGCGCACGAGCTCGGCGACCGACGGATCGTTCTCGACGTAGAGGGCGTCCGCCGTGACCTCGACCAGGCCATGGCTGCTGCCGAGATGCCAGGCGAGCCGCGTGAGACGCAAGGGATTCTCGGCCTTCACTTCCAAGAGCGGTTCGGCCGCTGCCTTCACCTGGACCAGCCGTCCGTCCTCGAGCCGCAGGGCGTCACCGTCGTTGACCGTGGTCTCCATGTCGAGGTCGAGCAGGATCTCGGTCCCGCCCTCGGCCCGCAGGCTCCCCTGGCGGCGATTGCGCGCCTCGTGGTCCAGGGCGATCGTATCGATGACGCGGTCGGCCTTCACGGCGGGCTTGCGGACGATGGTGGTGACGCGGGGCATGGGGCAGATCTCGATGAGTGTCGGGTGAAGCTCAGATAGGAAGCGCAGAGGGATATTAATAGGCGATCTTGTCGTCCTTGTCCGCCCAGGCGTCGAACACCGCCCGCGCCTCCAGGCTCGGAAGGTGGTCCATGGGCAGGATGCGCTCGGGGATGGACTTGGGGATCTCGTCATAGATCAGGCTGTCGTCGAAGCCGATGTCGGCCGCATCCTGCCGGGTATTGGCGAAGACGATGCGGCTCACCCTGGCCCAATAGGCGGAGGCGAGGCACATGGGGCACGGCTCGCAGCTCGTATAGAGCGTGGCGCCCTCGAGCGAGTAGTCACCGATCTCCTGACACGCACGGCGGATCGCCGTGACCTCGGCATGGGCCGTCGGGTCGTTGGCGGAGGTGACCTGGTTCCAGCCCTCGGCCAGGATCTTACCGTCGCGCACGATCACGGCGCCGAACGGGCCGCCGGCTCCCCGGTCCATGTGCTCGCGGGACAATTCGATGGCGCGCGCCAGATAGCGCTGATCGTCGGTCTTCATGGTGTTCATGGAGGCTTATGTATCGTTTGAGGGCGCGGGAGGCGAGAGATTTCGCTCGGGATTCCCGCCTTCGCGGACCTGCAGCAGCTGCGCCGTCACGGAGGCGGCGATGACCGCCGGATCCTTGTCGGCGATCCCGGCCAGCCCGATGGGGCAGACCAGTGCGCGGATCCTCTCCTCGGGCAGGTGCAGCTCCCGGAAGCGTTTCTCGAAGCGCGCCCGCTTCGTGGCGCTGCCGATGAGGCCCACATAGGGAAAGGCCCGCTTCAGGGCCGCGGCCGTAATCGCCATGTCGAGGGGATGGTCGTGGGTCATGACGAGGATCAGGGAGGCGGGATCGGCCCCGGCGATCTCCGCTTCCGGGTCGCGCAGGCGCACCGCCCGAGCGTTCGCCGGGACATGGGAGGGAAAGGCGTCCTCCCGGTCGTCGAGCCATCGGACGGCGAAGGGCAGCGGCGCGAGGGAGAGGACGAGCGCGCGCCCCACATGGCCGGCGCCGAACAGCAGGACCGGCGTGCGAGCCACGCCGTGGGTCTCGTGCCAGCCCGTCCAGCGGTCGTCGCCCACCGCGGAGGCGAGCTCGCGCCTGACGCGCCCCTCCTCCATCCGGCACTCGACCTCGAACGGCCCGCCCCCGGCCTCGGCTTCGACCAGAGGCGCCAGATCATCGAGATCGCGCCCGTCGAAGGTCTCGATCAGGATCGCCACCCGGCCGCCGCAGCATTGGCCGAGATCAGGACCCAGCGCCTGATCGACGATCCTGGCCGGCCCCCGTCCGGCCTGAAGCATCTCGCGGGCGATATCGAGCATGCGGAATTCGAGCTGCCCGCCCCCGATGGTGCCGTGAAACGCCCCGTCGGGCCGCACCGCCATACGGGCCCCAGCCTCCCGGGGCGCGGAGCCTTTCACGTCATGCACGGAGATGAGTGCGGCGGAGCCGTGCCGCGTCACGAGATCGGTGAGCTGGCGCCAGACCCTCACCCCATCGGCCTCCCGCGCAGTGCCTCGCAGGCCCGCAGGATCGCCTCGGGCGTCGCGGGCGCATCGAGCGGCACGGGCCGCGAGGGGTCGATCGCATGGACCGCGTCGGCCAGGGCGCAGAACACGCTGTTCGCCAGCATGATCGGCGGCTCGCCCACGGCCTTGGAGCGATAGATCGTCTCCTCCCGGTTCTCGTTGGGAAAGAGCGCCACGTTGAATTCCGCCGGCACGTCGGAGGCGACCGGGATCTTGTAGGTCGAGGGCGCGTGGGTGAGCAGGTGCCCTTCCCGGCTGAAGACCAGCTCCTCGGTGGTGAGCCAGCCCATGCCCTGCACGAAGCCGCCCTCGATCTGGCCGATGTCGATGGCCGGATTGAGCGAGCGGCCGACATCGTGGAGGATGTCGGCGCGCAGCAGGCGGTTCTCGCCGGTCAGCGTATCGACGATCACCTCCGAGCAGGCTGCCCCATAGGCGAAGTAGAAGAACGGCCGTCCGGTGCCCTTGTCGCGGTTCCAGGTGATCTTTGGCGTCTTGTAGTGTCCGGCCTCGGAGAGCGGCACGCGCGCCGCGATGCATTTCTTCGCCAGCTCGTCGAAGGAGAGGCTCTGATTGCCGACGAACACCCGGTCGTCGCGGAACGCGATCTGATCCTCCGGAACGCCATAGGCCTCGGCCGCGTGTGCGATCATCCGCCGCTTGATCGCTCCGGCCGCGACCCGCGCCGCCATGCCGTTGAGATCTGACCCGGATGACGCGGCCGTCGGCGAGGTGTTCGGCACCTTCGCGGTGGTGGTCGCCGTGATGCGCACGCGCTCCAGGGCGATGCCGAATTCCTCGGCCACGACCTGCGCCACCTTGACGTAGAGCCCCTGCCCCATCTCGGTGCCGCCGTGGTTCAGATGCACGGACCCGTCCTGATACACGTGCACCAAGGCGCCGGCCTGGTTCATGTGGGTGAGCGTGAAGCTGATGCCGAACTTCACCGGCGTGAGCGCGAGACCGCGCTTCATGATCGGCGAGGACGCATTGAAGGCCGCGATCTCCTCGCGGCGCGCGCGGTAGTTCGAGGTCTGCTCGAGCGTGCGCACGAGATTGAGGAGCGTGTCCGTCTCCTCGACCTCCATGCCGTAGGGCGTGACGTTTTCGGTCTCGCGGTATAAATTCGCGTAGCGCACATCGAGCGGGTCGCGCCCCGTCGCCCAGGCGATCCGGTCCATCACGTGCTCGATGGCGAGCATGCCCTGCGGGCCGCCGAAGCCGCGAAACGCCGTGTTCGACACCGTGTTGGTCTTCAGCCGTTTCGACGCGATGCGCACGGCAGGCATCCAATAGGCGTTGTCCGCATGGAACATCGCCCGGTCGACGACGCCGCTGGACAGATCCGCCGAATAGCCGCACCGGGCGAGCAGGTCGACCGCATAGCCCTGGATGCGTCCCTCGCCGTCGAGCCCCACAGCCCAGTCGCAGCGGAAGTCGTGGCGCTTGCCCGTGAGGACGAAATCGTCGTCGCGGTCGAGACGCAGCTTGCAGGGCCGTCCCGTCGCGCGGGCCGCGAGGGCGGCCGTCACGGCCCATTGCGTCGCCTGGCTCTCCTTGCCGCCGAAGCCGCCGCCCATGCGGCGCGTCTCGCAGGTCACGTATGCGTCGGGAATGTCGAGCACGCGAGCCACCACATGCTGCACTTCCGTCGGGTGCTGGGTCGAGGAATAGACATGGATGTCCCCGTCCTCTCCCGGGACCGCCAGGGCGATCTGCCCTTCCAGGTAGAAATGCTCCTGACCGCCGACGCGGAATCGTCCCGCCAGCTTCAGCGGCGCCTGAGCGATGGCGGCATCCGGGTCGCCGCGGCCATAGGCATAATCGGGCAGCACGGTCTCGCCGCGCTCGAGCGCGTCCTCGACCGTGATGCTGGGCGTCTCCGCGTCGATCTCCATCACGGCCTTCTTGACGGCGCGGCGCGCCAAGTCGCGGCTCGTCGCCACGACGGCGAACAGGGCCTGGCCCAGGAAGCTGATGTCGGTGTCGACGAAGAGCGGATCGTCGCCGAAGGCCGGCGACACGTCGTTCTTGCCGGGAATGTCGGACGCAGTGAGCACCGCCACGACGCCGGGCACCGCGCGTACGGCGGAAACGTCAAGAGACACGAGGCGCCCGCGCGCCTTCGGCGACTGCCCGACGGCGACATGCAAGGTGCCGTCGGGCTCGCGGATGTCGTCGATGTACTGAGCGGAGCCCTGAACGTGCTTCAGGCCGGAATCGTGCGGGAGCGGCTGGCGGATGTGGCGAAGCGCTTCTGCTTCCATCATCGGCTTGGCGGGTGCGTTCATGGCTCTACTCCGCCGCCTGAAGCGCTTCGCGCCCGCCGACGATCCGCGTCGCCCGCGTGTCGCCCGACGCCGTTTCGCTCAGGGCCTTGAAGACCAAGTTGCGCGCGACCATCGAGCGGTAGGCCGACGAGGCCCTGTGATCGTCGAGGGGCTGGTAGTCGCGTGCGATGGCCGCCATGGCCTCGCCCCATGTTTCAGGCTCGTCGAGGGACACGCCCGCCAGCGCCCGCTCCGTCTCGGCGGCGCGCTTCGGCGTGCCGGCCATGCCGCCGAACGCGACGCGGGCCTCCGCGATGCGCCGCCCGTCGAGGATGAGCTTGAAGGCACCGAGCACCGACGAGATGTCCTCGTCGAAGCGCTTCGAGATCTTGTACGCGCGGAAGGCCTCATGGCCGTTCAGCTTCGGCACGCTCACGCGGCGCACGAACTCGCCCGGCAGGCGATCCTGCCTGCGATAGGCGATGAAGAAATCTTCGAGCGGAAGGGTGCGGGTGGCCTCGCCCCGGCGCAGCTCCAGCTCCGCGCCGAGCGCGATGAAGACCGGCGCGAGATCGCCGATGGGCGACCCGTTGACGATGCTGCCGCCGACGGTTCCAGAGGCGCGCACCTGCAGCGACCCGAAGCGGCGCATGATCTCGCCGAGATCGGGGTCGATCCGTGCGAGGGCGGGATGAATGGCTGCGTGAGTCACGGTCGCGCCGATGCCGAGCGCGTCGGAGGAATCCTCGATGACATCGAGCCCGGCCACGCGCCCGAGCCAGATGATCTTCTCGATCTCCATCATGGCCTTGGTGATCCACAGGCCCACATCCGTGCAGCCCGCGACCAGCGTCGCGTCCGGGTGCTGCGCATAGAGAGCCGCGAGGGATGCTTCGCTCGCGGGCGCGGCGAAGAAGCAGGCCTCGCTGCCGATGAAGACGTCACGGCCGTCGGCAAGGTCCATGAGACCGCGCGCGGTTTGATCGCTCCTGGCCGAGAAGGGATCGCCGGCCTGTCCGCCGCAGGCCTGAAGCGCCGCATCGACGATCGGCCGGTAGCCGGTGCAGCGGCAGAGGTTGCCCGCCAGCGCATCGTTGGCGCTCTCCCGGGTCAACGGCCGCTCGCCCTCGTGATAGAGGGTGAAGAGGCTCATCACGATCCCGGGCGTGCAGAAGCCGCATTGCGACCCGTGGCTCGCCACCATGGCGGTCTGGACCGGATGCAATTCGCCGTTCGCGGCGAGATCCTCGACGGTGACGAGTTCCGCCCCGTCGACTTGGCCGAGCAGCAGGATGCAGGCGTTGACCGGTTCGTAATGGACACGCCCGCCCCTCAACCGGCCGAGCGCCACCGTGCAGGCGCCGCAATCGCCCTCCGCACACCCCTCCTTGGTGCCGACGCGACGCTCCTGAAGCCTCAAGTAGTCCAGAAGCGTGGTGCGCGGGTGAAAACCTGAAACCTCGACTGCCTGTCCGTTCCGCCAGAAGCGGATTGCTGCACGCCTCAAATCGTCCTCCGCCGGGTTCGTCCCGGTTCGCTGATCAGCCGCATAGAATGACCGAGCGGCAGGATTACGCAATAGGCGCGTGTGCGGCGCCGAAGGCGGCTGGAAGCGTGATCGAAAAAAGGTTCTAGGTACTCTTTCCTGCAATTTCTGAGGAAGATTCCCGCTCTTGAGCAACCTAAGCTTGATGACAATTCGAAATAATATATCGTATAATACGGGGGTGGCTCTGAGGGCTGTGCACTCGAACGAGGGCGATCTCCGTCCTTAAGATCGGAGAATGAAATTGGCATACAATCTTTGGGAAGAGATGGCGAGACTGCAGGCAAGGGTGCTCGCCGGAACCGTTTTGGCCGGGACCGCGAACGGCGGTGGAATCAGCAGCCCGACCGATGGAGGCTCCAGCGGCGGTGGGATCAGTGGTGGTGGTGAGGTCACCCTTGAGGTCGCCGACCGAGTCATGATCGAGGGTAAACTTCATGACGTCATCGTCATCAACGGTCAACGTTATGCTATCGATCCTGCCAATCCAAATGGATCGCCGGCTTACAGATTGGGAGAGGGAGCTGACGGAGGGGCAACGGCGACGCTCGATGCAACGTTCCACGATCGCATTCGTTTCGGCGAAGTGCCGTCTAGCGGCGCTGACGGCGGCACCGGCGGTGGCATCGATGGAGGCGCTGGAGACGGCGGCTCGGGTGGAGGTGCCGGCGACGGTGGTTCAAGCGGTGGAACGGACGACGGGGGCACAACCGTTCAGCAGACAAATGTCGTTTTGAAGTTGGCTGATGGAAGCTATCTCACCGCCGCGATGACCTTAGGCTCGACCGGCAGCGATTTTCTCCATCAAGCCGGCTTCGTCTATGGCGGCGCCGGCAACGACAGCATTGTAGGCTATAGCGGCAACGACATTATCGATGGCGGCAACGGCAATGATTGGATGGATGGCGGCGCCGGCAGCGATGTCATGGATGGTCGTTCCGGCTGGGACGTGGTGTCCTACCAGAGCGCCGCGAGCGGCATCACGGTCGACCTCACCACCAACGTCAACAGCGGCGCGGCCGCCGGCGACAAAGTCCTCAACGTCGAGGTGCTGCAGGGCTCGAACCACGCCGACCGGCTCACCGGGCTCGACCGCGGC